>JAYSOP010000417.1:0-1761 GCA_043722905.1 Chryseolinea sp. | reverse complement strand
GAAGGTATGGAACCAGTTAAAAAGTTGGATTCCAGATGTAACGCTGTCACGGTTGCCATGTTGCCAATTGCAGAAGGTATGGAACCAGTCAAACGATTTGATCCAACACTGAAGAATGTGCAAGCTGAGAAACTGCCAATCTCCGAGGGAATGGAACCTGAAAGTTGGTTATTCCCTAACTCAAAATTGTCCATAAATGTATTTGAATTGCCAATAGAAGAAGGTATAGTACCGGTTAACATGTTTGACCCTAGAAACAGGACTACCAGATTCGTGAGAGCTCCAATCTCGGTGGGGATAGAACCTGACATGATATTATCACCAAGACTCAAATAATTGAGTGATGTACAAGATCCTATGGTCTCTGGTATGGAGCCCATGATACGGTTGCCGTAAAGGGTAAAATCTTTCAATGAGGTCATTAATCCAACAGAAGCAGGTATCGAACCACCGATGTTGGCGTATAGCAATGAGAATTCCTGCACGTTCCTTAAGAGCCCTATTTCTGCAGGCAGCGTGCCATTTATGTGAGTATACGTGTTCAACGGATCAGCCTCAATTAAAACTTTGATGACGTTGCCATAGTTTGGGCTACTTTGGACGTTATCGCACGTAACGCCATCATTCGAGCACCAGCTTGGAGGATTAGGTCCATTGGGCACGAACGTTTTTGACCAACCTGTGGTGATAATTTTGTTCATGAGAAGGTAATCGAGGTCAAAAGAATTGAGAAATAACCGTCGTCGCCAGATATCGCCTTTTGTGTTGGGGTTCTCTTACCTCGAGCCGCCAGGCCAGGTAGCGCGTTAGCCATCGCAGCCATTGCCTGTCCTTCCATGTTAATGTCGGCAAAGACTCCGAGACAAACTGATATGTGCGCTAACGCAAACAAGAAGCTTAAAGGTGTGCTCATCTGTAGATTATTTAAGCATCAAAGCGTTAGATGATGGTAAGATGATGGTGATGATGATATGCGATCGTATTCAGGATGCATGGGATTCAAAAATAATTTTAGACATAATGATCTTGGTGCGAAATCTCGTAGATTCTATTGCGCAGTGTACAGCGTTCCAGTTGGGCTCTTTGCAATCTGAATCTCACCTTGCTGTGGTATCTCATCTTGAGTCGTGGTCGCGCGACTGCTTCCTATCTTAATGAAGGAGAAGATTGTGAAGTTAATTCTGAGAAGAGTTTGAGTTCACCAATCTTTTCACTGCATGAAAATCCTTCATTCTGTCATTCTGTCATTCCAACATTGCAAGGTTGGGTAGGTTTCGTCAATCAAGATCCGCACGTTCGTCACACTTTTTTTTATTTTTATTTTTTCTTGTTTCATTTTTTTTCAGAAAAAATGTAACGGTTTACGGTTCGTTTTTTGAAACGGTTGGGGTCGGAATCAGGGGCGGGGGCGGGTCACTTGGGCCCGAAACCGATTGCCTCAGGTGGCACACATATGTACTGTTCGTACTGTACTGTATTCGCATCTCATCATCTTGAAAAATCTTGAAGTCAGTCAACTGAATTGCCCCAGCAAATACTACAGCTAAAGAACTGAGAAAATGCTTTTTCTTTTTTACTAGAAGATGGCTTTTTTTCTTCCGTTCTTCTCTCTGAAATCGAGTTTTCTGCACCGAGTGTCTGTACATGTATGAACGTACGCGTAAGTACGTACGGCCTATATTAAATGTAACATGGTACATAGTGGCGCCTAGGAAGCTATATAACAATTCTTAGGAACAATTCTTATGAACAATTCTTAGG
>JAYSOP010000416.1:0-4001 GCA_043722905.1 Chryseolinea sp. | reverse complement strand
GGCTCTGTATTGGTAATCAATAATTCAATTGCCTGATCTGCGGCATCGAGTATGGAATTCAAACCACCCGTACGCTGACTTAACCCAAACAGATAAGCGCTGTTGCCCCGCCAGTCATTTCCAAATTCAGTCGTAAAAACTTCAAGCGGCTCGGGGGTAAGCATTCCCTGCCTTGCAGATGCGCCTACTAAAAATTGATTGGGTTGAACAATGTCCTGCAAAAATTTATTGATTGCCTGCGAACGTGCGTTATAAGGGTCAATGCTTTTGTAACTCCCACTCTGATCCATTATAAAAACCATGGAAGATCGCTTTGCTGCACCAGCCAGTTGAAGACCCCGAAAAGACTCCATCGTGTATGTTCCATTGCCCTTTATTTCAAAATTTTTTACATTGAGATAATCATTATTAAAACCCTCATAAAAAGAATTTAAAACAACAACTTCACTTTCAAAGACTAACTCTGTTGAACTGTGACTGATGTAACGACCACTGTGCAACAAAGCAACATCATCTTCAGCGGGTAAAAATTTATATTCACCCGGCGCATCAATGACGCATCCGGTGAACGCCGCAAGAATCAGCCAAAGACCATTAATCTTCATAATATATTTTTTTCTTTCTGAGATTTAACGGGAGATAATAGGTAACACCAAAACCCAGGGAAGTAAAGGAAACGTTGTATTTTTCGCTGGGAGATCCTAAACGATGATGGTATCGGATATCAATTTTTCCCAGGTTTGCAAAATGCAGGCAAAAACCGATTAGTGCATTCACATACTGTTGCCTGTTGTACAATATATTGTCCATATCACCTGAGTTGAAATAATCCTCCTGTATATTTTCCAATTCTTTCGATTGGAATGAATACTCAAGCCAATAGGGAAAAACAAAAATACCTCCGGCAAAAACAGAATAGCGTATTAAATTAGTTGCGCCGAACTGATATCCGACATACAACGGAACATCAATCTGATAAAAAAGAGTTTGGAAATTAAGTTTTTCAACGCTTCCCGCTGATAAGGGGTAATTAACTGTGTAGTTGGAGGTATTGAGTTCAAATGATGGCTCGATAACGCCATATAATTTTTTATAATCCACCTGAAAAACTGATCCGATAATAATGGATTGCCCGCCAGAGAAAAATTTCCACCGGTTATCAGTAACGTAATATTGGCTGTAGGAATGGGTACCTTCTATTATATCGGCATCCACTTTGAGTTGTTTCAAAATAAGATATTGAAATGTTATTCCAACATTCATACGTTGCCCGACAGCAGAAGATACTGACACCATGATTAATATTATGCTCAATATTTCCTGAACCTTCTTCATTTGACCTGGGGGAAATGATTATATACCGGTATGACCAGAATTATCGAACCAACATTTGCATAGGGGCTTGCTAAGTAAGGATGCTCACCAAATATCGGAGAATAAAAACTTGTGGTTGTGCCGGCTAACAGAACAGAAATATTTTTTACTTCAAAACCGATACAGTACCTCGCGGATACGCCGCGCAGCCCATATCCGTAGGAATAAACCATATCCCGCCGCAAGGTAATCGGCATGAATGTTTTTACTCTCACCCAAATGGTAGCATACAGGTTATCAGATTGCTGCGGAAAAAATTCATATCCGAACCCCATATATAATCCCTTGATCCTTAAGCCTTGCAAAATATTATCCGCAGCTTTTGACTCCCAAAGGTTGATACGGGTACCTGCTCCTAATCCGTATGTACTTTTGCCTCCAATACCCAGCGGATCAACAGTGAGTACGGGTGAAAGAAATAAATTATACTGGGGCCCTCTCTTTGGTTTAAAGTAACGCGCGTTATAGGATTTGAAAATCTTATCATCCAGTGTTTTGTCCTGGCCGTATGAAAAACTTACCATGATAATAAAACAGCATGTCAGGATAACATGAAGAATAGAAACGAAACCAGATGGAAAAGATAGATCTTTGTCCATGCCTTCAGGTTTTAGAGGTTATTTACAAGTTAACAAATTAAATAAATAGATATGGCGTATAACGGCTATCCGGGACCAAGAAATAAAAAAGGCTTATTCAAATTGAATAAGCCTTTTTAAAAATATTATAGTACGCCTTAGTTATTCTTACCAAATCGTTTTCTTTCATTTTCATTAAGATAAACTTTCCGCAAGCGAATGGATTTCGGAGTAACCTCAACATATTCATCAGATTGAATATATTCGAGGGCTTCTTCTAATGAAAATTTCACTGACGGGGCGATGCGCATTTTTTCATCTGCTCCGGAGGCACGCATGTTGGTAAGTTTTTTTGTTTTGGTAACGTTAATCACCAGGTCACCTCCCCTGCTGTGTTCCCCTATTACCTGCCCTTCATACACAGGGTCACCGGGCTCGATGAAAAACTTTCCGCGATCCTGCAGATTGTGCAAGCTGTAAGCAATCGCTTCACCTTGTTCCATCACAATTAACGAACCGCTATCCCTGCCACTGATTTCACCCTTGTATGGCTGATATTCTTTAAAGCGATGGGTAACAATGGCTTCTCCAGCCGTCACGTTTAGCAAATAATTCCGCAAACCAATAATACCTCGTGCAGGGACCATAAACTTGAGGATCATGCGATCACCTTTAGGATCCATGTTTGTCATTTCACCCTTGCGTTGTGAAACCGTTTCAATGGCTTTCCCTGCATCCTTTTCCGGCAAATCAATGGTCAACTCCTCCATGGGTTCAGACTTCAATCCATTGATTTCCTTAAAAATCACCTGGGGTTGACCAATTTGTAATTCATATCCTTCCCTGCGCATGGTTTCGATTAATATAGACAAGTGCAAAACACCCCGGCCGAAAACCATAAATGAATCAGCAGATCCGGTATCGCCCATTCTCAGCGCCAAATTCTTTTCTAACTCCTTCTCTAATCTTTCTTTTATATGGCGTGAGGTTACAAACTTTCCTTCTTTGCCGTAAAAAGGTGAATTGTTAATGGTAAACAACATACTCATAGTCGGCTCATCAATGGTGATGGTTTTCATGCCTTCCGGTTTTTCCACATCAGCAACTGTATCGCCAATTTCAAAACCTTCAAGACCGACAATGGCACATATTTCTCCGGATTTTACATCTTCCACTTTTAGCTTTTCAAAGCCTTCGAAAATATACAAATCCTTGACCCGCGACTTCACGATAGCTTTCGTATCGCGCTTAACCAATGCTATTGGCTGGCCGCTTTTAATGGTTCCGCGATGCATTCTCCCAATGGCTACACGCCCAATGTAAGAAGAATACTCCAGAGATGTGATCAGCATTTGAGTGGACCCTTGTTCTACCAGAGGGGCGGGTATATACTCAAGAATTCCTTCCAGCAAAGGAATGATATCGGTGGTAGGTGTTTTCCAGTCTGTACTCATCCAGCCTTGCTTGGCAGAACCATAGTAGGTAGGAAAATTCAATTGATCCTCCGTTGCATCCAATTGATACATGAGTTCAAAAACCTGTTCATGAGCTTCATCGGGTGTACAGTTTTTCTTATCAACTTTATTAATTACAACGATGGGTTTTAAACCAAGCTGCAGGGCTTTTTGCAAAACAAAACGGGTCTGAGGCATCGGTCCTTCAAACGCATCTACCAGCAAAAGACAACCATCAGCCATGTTCAACACCCGCTCAACCTCACCTCCGAAATCACTGTGTCCAGGAGTGTCAATAACATTGATTTTATAATCTTTGTACCGAACAGAAACGTTCTTGGCAAGAATCGTTATACCTCTTTCTTTCTCCAGCTCATTGCTGTCCATAATAAGCTCGCCAGGGTGTTCATGATCTTTAAAGAGCTTACCGGCCATGAGCAACTTATCCACCAAGGTGGTCTTTCCGTGGTCAACGTGCGCAATAATGGCAATATTCCTGATCTTATTAACTTCCATAAATTCTCAAAATCCTCTTAATTTCAATAAATGAGGCCCAAAGGTACGAATATTTGATGAATTGTGTATGCCTGTTTCC
>JAYSOP010000415.1:0-2473 GCA_043722905.1 Chryseolinea sp. | reverse complement strand
CTGAAATTATCTGACGAAATCATTGATCTGGAGGTGTATAGTTTTTCCGGAAAGAAGAAATAAAAAGAATTCACGAATAATGCGAAGTTACATCAAAATAGTGCACTTCTTTTTTCTGGCGTTGCTTATTTCCTGTCAGCCAAAAGTCCCGAAGATTTTTGAGCGCTTGTCGTCCAGACAAACAGGAATTCATTTCAATAATCTTATTGATGAGAATGAGGAGCACAATGTTAATACCTTTATGAATATCTATACAGGCGCCGGAGTCGCCGCGGGGGATGTAAACAACGACGGACTCACGGATCTGTTTTTCAGTGGTAATATGGTCAGTAGCCGTTTATATCTTAACAAAGGAAATCTCAGCTTTGAAGATATAACGGAATCTTCCGGGATTTTTAATAACAGCTGGGGAACCGGCGCGGTCATGGCCGATGTAAACCAGGATGGCTGGATGGATATCTATCTGTGCGTATCCGGAAGCGGACCGAAAAGAGCCAACCTCCTGTTCATCAACAATCAGAATAATACTTTCAAAGAATCTGCCCTGGCCTACGGTTTATCAGATGAACGTCAGGCCATGCACGCATCATTTTTTGATTATGATCGTGACAATGACCTTGACCTTTTCATCATTACCAATCCTGCCTCCTTTGAAAATAATGTGAATAACATTCAGCCACGCAAGCTGGATGGCAAAGGTGTGAGCACAGACATTCTTTACCGGAATAATGGAAACAATACGTTTACCGACGTATCGAAAGAAGCGGGAATTCTTGTGGAAGGTTATAGCCTGGGACTTGCCATCAGTGACATTAACAACGATCAATGGCCGGATGTGTATATCTCGAATGATTTTATCGGCAATGATATTCTGTACATCAATAATCAGGACGGTACATTCACCAATCGCGCAGGCGACTATTTTAAGCACACCAGTTTTGCCGGAATGGGCAATGATATTGCCGATATCAACAATGACGGATTAGTGGATGTGGTTGAACTCGATATGAGACCGGAAGATAACAAACGGCAAAAATTAATTATTCCACCCACGGGCTACGACAAATTTCAATTATCGCTGCGAATGGGTTACGAACCACAGTTCAGTCGCAACACCCTGCAGTTGAATCAAGGCCACGGGAAGTTCAGCGAGATCGCATTTTTGTCAGGCATCAGTAGTACGGATTGGAGTTGGAGCGCATTGCTCGCGGATTATGACAATGACGGAGACAAAGATCTTTTTGTTACCAACGGTTTTTTACGTGATCTCGGTAATATGGATTACATCACGTATCAAAATATCTATAATACTCCACTGGGTACAGTTCAAGCAAAGGCGGACAAGAAACTCAACGCTATCAAATCCCTGGATGCAGCCGTGCTTGGAAATTATATTTTTGAAAATCAGGGAGGCTTACTGTTTACAAATCAATCCAAAAACTGGGGCCTGGATGCTAAGGGAATTTCGCACGGGGCCGTGTATGCTGATCTGGATAATGACGGCGACCTTGATCTTGCTGTCAATAACATGAATGAGGAGGCATACCTCTATGAAAATAAAAGCAATGAAATTTTTAGCAGAACTTACCTTCGAATCAGGTTTACGGGAAGTAGTCAAAACAAAGATGGTATTGGAGCAAAAGTAACCATACACCATCACCGGCAAAAACAATTTATCGAACACTTCCTGAACCGAGGCTACGAATCAACTGTGGATGGTATTTTACATGTCGGCCTGGATACCGTACAGGCCCTTGATTCACTGGAAGTGATCTGGCCGGATGGCAGGTACGAATTGCTAAAGGATGTAAAAGCCAATCAGGTTCTTACCCTCAACTATGCCTCAGCAGCGCCTGCAAAAAAACCGGATAGGAAAACAAAAACTCCTTTACTTTTTACAGAAGTCTCCCATGAGAATGGCATTGACTATACACATATAGAAAATGATTTCGTCGATTTCAAAGTCCAGCCTCTTCTTCCACACATGCATAGCCGAAACGGACCTGGCATTGCTGTTGCCGATGTCAATGGCGATGGCCTGGAAGATTTCTATGTGGGCGGGGCGACCAACCACTCGGGGGCAATGTTCATTCAACAAACCAATGGAAAGTTTAAGAAAGGATCCTCCTCACAGATCGATAGTCTTTCTGACGATATGGGCGTTTTGCTTTTTGATGCCGACAATGATAACGATGCCGACTTGTATATCGCCAGCGGGGGCTCAGAGCATGTAAAGGGTTCGCCTTTGTATGAGGATCATTTATACCTCAACAATGGGAATGGAAATTTCACAAAACACATGGATGCACTTCCGGATATTTATCAAAGCGGATCCAGTGTGATCGCCGCGGATTATGATCGCGATGGAGATCTGGACTTGTTTATCGGCGGAAGAATTATTCCTGGTGAGTATCCCCTGCCACCAGACAGCTACATCCTGCGGAATGATACCGATAAGACGGGATGCCGATTT
>JAYSOP010000414.1:0-5640 GCA_043722905.1 Chryseolinea sp. | reverse complement strand
AGATTATTGGGAAAAAATGGTGGAATAATTTGCTTGAATTCATAGGTGTTGTCAGCATTGGAGTAGCTTAACCATGTTGTAAGGTGATCGAGTTTATTGCTAATTAAGAAATCAACTCCTACCGTTTCAAAATTGCCATTTGATCGAATGAACTCGAACTGGTTCTGGAATCCCTGACTGGAAGTGATTATTCCTTCAACACCTTTATAATATGCTTCAATGCTCGCAAGAAAATTGTTCTTTTTGAAATAAATCCCCATTGATACCTGCTTACTTCTGATAATGGGAATGTCATTGTCATTGGATAACACCCAACGTCTTTTTTCCACTCCCAGAAAATCATTTTGCAAATCAATGATCTGAGCGGTGGTCTGATTTTTCATCTCTCCAAGAATCTCGAAAAAAAAGTAATTCAGGAAGTTTTGATTAAAGGATAGTCGCGGTTCAATAATTAATTTTTCAAAGCTTGGAAAATAATTCCCGCGAACACCCAATCTCATATTGGTCTGACGGAAAGAAAAATTCCCCTCAAGAAAAGCAGCATGTGTGCGCAGCACCTTCTTAATCTGTCTTTGAAAGGGGGGATTGTTAATGTCTTCCAGATTGCCAATGCCGGTCTCAAAAAACTGATACCCACTGAAAAGATCAATATTGTTTGTAAGGCTCACCCTTGAATCCAGCTTTAGCCCGGTATCGAGTACCTTGTTTTCCTGAATGAGTCGCTGGTCGTTCAAAAGATCAAAATTAATTGCAGCAAGCTTATAAGCGGAAAGAAACACCTGCGCTGATGTTCTGAATTTTTCATTCCAAAGCCTGCTGTAGGAAATGCCCGAAGCGAAGTTTTGTTGTTCTAATCCGCTGGTTCTTGACTCAATAGTATTATTGATTAATGCATTTTCGTTGTACTCAATATCATTGAAGACATTTAAAAAGCTTAGCCTTAACTTATCTTTTTCAGAGATGTCATAGAGTAGTTTCAAACTGGCGTCATAAAAATAGAAATTTTCATTTTTTGAGACCAGGGTATCGAAGCTTTGAGAATCTGTAACATCGGTATTCCTAAAAGCCCGTTGAAAATACTGTTTGAAAGCTGGGGTGATCCATGAGTCGGCAACAGAACGTCTGCCAGAAATCTGCATTGATATTTTTTCTGATAAAGGGACTTTGGCAAATACGTCTCCATTTATCATATTAATACCCGCACCTGCAGAAAAAGTTTCGGCTATATCATCATCGGTGCGGATGTCAATTGTGCTGGAGACACCATCACCCAAAGCTGCCTCCGAACCGTTTTTAATGAGGGCAACTTTTTCCGTCAGATATGGATTGTAAGCGGAAATCAGGCCAAAGAAATGACCTGAGTGGTACATCTTAATACCATCCCATAAAACCAGGTTCTGGTCATTTGTTCCGCCCCTAACGTTGATGTCCGATATGGTTTCATGAATGCTTTGAATTCCTGGTAAGGCCTGAATTGTTTGCAACACATCCGGTTCTGTAAGCCCCGGAAGGATGCCCAAAGTTTTAGCTCGGATAACGATAGAGCCATCTACTTTTTTATCAATTCCTTGGGTCAGAAAGTCGGAAATATAGATTTCCTGCAACGAGGTAAACTGCAGCTCGAAAGCAATCTTTTTGCAAGGGATATTTAGAAATTGTTTCGCCGGTACGTCTATGGTTTTGTATCCGATGAAGCGAACCTGAATCACGCTATTCTCTGAAACATTTTTCAGAATGAATGACCCATTTTCATCACTTATCGAATAATCTTTCCCGGATTGAATTATCGCGCCTGTCACTGATTCTCCTGTATCCGAATCTGTAACGACACCACAAATATCATGTGAGTCTTCTTGGACCTTACCAATGATTACCAATTTGTCATTCAGTTTCTGAAAAAGTAGCCCGGTATTTTGGTCCAAATAATGCAACGTTTCATCCAGGGTAAATTTTTCAGAAGGAGTGCTTAGAAAAAGCCCCGCGATGTTATTATCTGCATAAGTAAACGTAACATCATAGCGCAGCTCAAGTACCATCAGTATTTCCTGAAGAGATTGCTTTTCTTTTTCCTGAGCTATTCCTGCGATACTAAAAAGAAATATAAAAAGGACGGTAAAGACGCTTTTATTGGATGTCACCGGTCAGGATAATCTTTTTATCTTCAACGATCTGGTAAGTAAGGTTAAGGGGCAATGCAATGGATTTTAACCCCAGTGAAAGGTCTGAATGAGGGAATGATCCGGTGAATAGTTGGTTGGTATCTACGTTCCGAGCTGTGACCGAAACATCGTACTGCCTTTCAAATTCCAGGATCACATAGCGGAAAGGGATACTTTGAAACGAACTTTGACCAGCTCTCCAACCCGGTGCGTCATCCGTTGCTGTAATTTCTTTTACGGCCACGCCCCTGATCGTCCGGAATACTTCTTTGGGAAATAACCTCACAATTTCATTTGCGCTTTGAACTTCCACGGATCCCTCATAACATATTACTTCAAAGTAATCTTTTCGATTACTCACATTAAACTCCGTTCCCAGGACACTCACTTTACCAGATGAAGTTACAACGTCGAACTTTGAACCCTTAGCCACTTTAAAAAAGCCTTCCCCTTCGAGTTCAACTATGCGCTCCTCTTTCCAATTCTTATCCTGGAAGGAAAGACGCGATAGTGCATTCAACGCTACAAAGGAAGAATCAGGTAAAACTAATTCTGCTTTTTCCTTTGCCAGCGTTTCAACAACAGTAGGTGCATCATAAAGAAAAAAGAAATAGCTTCCCGCCATCAACATAAGAACAGCCGCCACTTTAAGCAAAGGGCTGAACCAGTTTATGGTAATCACTTTACCTTTGACAGACCTTCGGGCGCTGAGACGCTCATATTCCGCTTCAACATCATATTCAGGGGCTTTAAAAGACATCAGAGACTTTGACAGCTTTTCAAGAATTCTATAATCGTCAGTCCTCTGAAAGACAGATTTTTCCTCCTCATTCAAAGATCCTTGCAGCCATTTTCTAAGATAATCCTGTTTTTCCATTTTTCTCCCTGATCATACATATAACAGATAGAGACCTGTTTATCCTACTTAATAAAAGAAAAAATATCAAATTTTTCCCACCTTTTCAATTATGGCTGAAAGTGCCGTATAGATTCTTTTTTCCACTGCTTTTTGGGATATTCCAAGCATTTCAGCAATCTCCTTATGCTTTTTACCTTCGACCCGGTTCAACAGAAAAGTCACACGCTGTTCTTCTGTCAGATCTTGAATGGCACGCTGTAGCCTGTCCATATACTGCTTTTCTTCCATAATAAACTCCGGGGATTCAAAATTATGCCCCGCCTGGTATTCAAGGTTATATTTAATTATTGTCTTTTTTTTTGCCAGATCATTAAGCATTTGATTATTGGCAACTGTAAACAGAAAGGATCTGGCCTTTTCAGGTACCACCCTGTGGCAGTTGTTCCATAGCTTAATAAAAGCTTCCTGCACTAAATCCGCGGGATTATTTTCCGAGCCGTATTTATAAAGCAGGAATTTATACAAGTCCTTTGAATTGCGATGGAAGAATTCATTAAACAGCTTCTCCGCGCAGATATTTTCCCCGTTTTTCATCATGCTATCCGGCAAATTTAGAAAAAAAATTACACGTGGTAGGAGTTCAGCCGTTGAATCGGTTTTATAGGCAAGAAGGTTTTTAACTTTACTAAAAACAAAAGAACATGACTAACCTGAAAAATTTGCTTTTAACAGTTTTTTTAACCTCCATACCCTTTTTGGCCTCATATGGACAGGATCTAAAATTTGGTGCGAGAGCAGCGCTGGGTACTGGTACCATTAACAGCAAAGCCTTGCAGACTTACTTTAATGCGGAGAATTCGCAGGATGCCGATATTAAAAGATATGACCTGAATGCGAAGTTAGGTTCCGTATTTTCCCTGGGTGGTTTTGTTGAATATTCCTTGAGTAAAAACTTCAGTCTTCTCGGAGAAGTTGCTTTTCAACAACAGGGTTCTAACCTTCAGATCGATTTGATGGAAGATGATTCGCAGAGCGGACTTACTTTCAGAGACGAGGTTAGATCAAATAACCAGATAAAGATATCCGCTTTTACTGTCCCGCTTTTAGCGAGGTATTACCTGAATGCAAAATCGGGGCCGTACATAACAGGCGGTTTTACAGTGGATCTTGTACTCAGTTCAAAAATTGAAGCCAAGGAAGATATCATAAAAAGAGATTTTGATGCTGCGGGTAGTGTAATAAGGAGCACTTCTGAAGCCAGAGTGAACGAAGCAAAAATTGATGGGTTCGGATCGCCCAGAGCTTCATTTACAGTAGGAGTAGGCACGGTGCTGGATGTCGGGCCATCCGGAATTACAATAGACCTGCGATATAACGCCGGGCTATCAAAATCCGAAATGTATACCAGCGATCTCGCCTTTGACGATCTGACAAAGGAAAGTGATGTATTCAGCGTTTATAAACAAGCTGATATTTCGATAAACGATCGCATAACATTGAATGATTTTAAAACTGGTACACTTCTCCTAACCGTAGGTTATAGATTCTAATGCCCGGCTTTTCTACAGTACGAAAACTTATTTATAAACTAATAATTTAAACGATGAAAACAAAAATGAGGTGTGCCTTTAAAGTGATGACCCTGCTGTTGATTGGATCAACGCTTTTCGTTGCCTGTAACAATGATGACCCGGCAGCGAACGGCACTGTTATTCTGAAATTAGATGCTGCTTCCCCTACAGGAAACACCATTAACGGGAGAACGCAAAGCACAACTGTTATCACTGATTTCAAGATAAGTATCAGGGAGATTGAATTCGAATTTGATCAACAAGACCCGCATTTTGCAACGACAGATTCATCGTTTAATGACGATGTAAAATTAAAAGGCCCTTTTGTGTTAGATGTACTGGAACAAAACGCGTTTGTCGAGCAGTTGGTCACATCCGTTAAGGTTCCCAATGCCAGGTATGAGGAAGTTGAATTCAAACTTCACAAAAATACGGATGCAGGTGATATGAATGGAAAATCAATGTGGATCACAGGAACGATCGATGGCAAACCTTTTATTTTCTGGCATGACACAGATGAAGAGTTTGAAATCGATTTTGAAAATGCCGCAACTGACCTTGTGATCAATGGTAATACTGCAGCGGTGGTCATTAATTTTCAACTTGACCGTTTGTTCACCGTTTTGAAAGGGGGTGCTAACATGAGTCTGGCCACCGATGGAGATGGAGATGGCGTTATTGAGATCAATCCGGGTTCCGACAATGATGGAAATAAGGACCTGGCCCATGCCATTAAAACGTTGTTGGAGGATGCTACAGATCTAATCGATGATAAAGGATAATTTTATGCAAAAAAGGTAAATATCAGGCTACCCCTGATTTGTTAAATTGTCGAAATTAAGATCAGTTTAAACACTTTTGACAAAAGGCGCCCCATGGGTGCCTTTTGTGCGTTTTACCGAAATAAATGCATAATATTTTGACTCTCAGGTAGGATTTAGCCGCACTCATCTGTTTTATGTACAGGTGACAAAAAAGAGCATTCTAGTCTTTATTGAGTAACAGATACAGGAATGGTTCAAAAGAAAATCTTTATGATTAAAATCAAGTA
>JAYSOP010000413.1:0-2420 GCA_043722905.1 Chryseolinea sp. | reverse complement strand
CCATTTTCGTATTTGTCTCTTCCCGCAATCTCGACGAAGGGAAAGATTTCAATTTTAGCATTCCAGACGAAAGCGGGGGGATTCAATGTAAAGAATTGTTCTGCTTCAAAAGGCATCCACTTCGCCCCGGGTTTAGTTCGCATTTGTCCGGTTTGACGAACATATAAAACATTTGGCATTTTCTTTCCAATGATACCGTTTACCCTGAGCCATCGCTTAACAGGAACAGGCAGATTTGTTATATCGCTTTCGCTGACGATGACAAAGTCATGACTTACCTGGGATGTGATGTGCCTGACTTCTTTTCGAACCATGCTGTTAAATTGAGTAGCCGCGGCCGCAAAAATGATGACAAATAAAATTAGCACATTTGCGAAGGTTCCGTATTTCGCGTCTTGCCAATAAAGAATGATTAATATTTGAGAAGCCCCAACGGCCAAGGCAGCAGGTATCCAATACCTGTCAATCCCTATCAAAAAAAGAAGTGCCGCCATCACAAATAATGCGCTGATGACCAACCAGAGAACGCCGGCCACTTTGGATTGAGTTTTGGTTAAGTGTAATAATGTTTCTCCGTTAAGCTTTCCATATGAACCCATGATGAATTCTTTTGAAAACCCCAACAAATGAATAAGTCCGTGGATTACCAGAAGCGTTGAAAATAGTATTCTGACCATGTCGTTACGTTAAAATCTTTAGGGGATTTCTATTTGCGTTACACAAAGCTCCCTGTATATGGGCAAAACCCGGATGATCCTGATCAGGTTTAACGATGATTTAAATCATCATCTCATTTTCTCAACTCTAATGTCTGGATCTGATTTGGAGAGGGGTTGGAAAAAGGATATCAAAAATCGTATGTGTGCTCCGCCGTTTACCAGGAAAATGTTAGCCAACAATTGATCGTCTGCCTCAACAATGGCCGGCAAGGAACCACCTTCGCGAAGGGGCGTAACATAGCGCGTAACACTAGTTCTAAGCTGCGGATGCCGAATTTTCATCAATGTCGAAGCGAGTCAATAAATAATCCTTTCCAAGAATTAGTGAAAAAACTGACCTCAAGTCACTCTGAATCTTGGCGCATTTACTCTATCTGCTTGATTTGTAATTATTTACATAAAAAAAGTAAATCCGACAAAAATCCGTAAACCCTTGTTTAGAATTGGTCTAAATAAATATATTTGCACCTACAAACGCATTTAAACTATGTATAAAACATTTTCCTTACTCAAACTCATGGCTTGCCTGCTCCTGGCTTTTGGCTTCTCATCCTGTAATAAGGACGAAGTAACTCCAGGCCTTCGAACCGCCATTGATTACAATAACCTGACAGAATCAACTCCTTACGCCCAGGCATTTTTGAATGAAACCGGCGTGACGACAGTAGATTTGACGGAAGGGAATAGCCGCCACAGAATGTTTCAGGCACTTAACTATTATATAACATCGTCTGTTTTAGAAAATGCCCACATCGAGGCGCCCACCCTGAAAGGTATGTTTTCAAATGTCGGGAATCCTTTTTTTAATATTTCAACCACAACAATCTCAATCTCAGGTGATGATTTGAATGCATCGCATGTGCGGTTAAAAGATGTTGTGGCATCCTCCCGGCCTGCTAGTGAGGCAGAGAGTGTCAGGGCAAGAATCGAAACTAATTTTGATCAGTTAGAAGAAGCCAGCCACTCCGTTGCTACAATGGCATCCATAGGTGTTGCTGGTAAATTGGGTAACTATCTGGTGGATGAAAAAGGAATTGAGCTCGCACAAGTGATTCAGAAATCACTTATCGGCGCGCTTCAGCTCGACTATATCGGAAATGTTTTGCTCGATGCTGGATTGAGTGCCGATAATAGATCGCTTGCAAGTGAAAAACCCTATACGGCACTTGAGCATAACTGGGATGAGGCCTATGGTTTGCTGACGTTGAATGCTGTGTTCCTGGAGGGATCAACAGACGACGCCAGGGCTACTGTTGAATTCGGTGCTGGTTCTTACATCTGGGAATATAATAAAGCAAACTACGCCAAAATTTATCCTGCTTTCTTAAAAGGCCGTGCCGCCATCGTAAACAATGATCGTGAAACCCTGCAAATCCAAGCCACTTTTATCCGTACAGAATTTGAGAAAGCGCTGGCTAATGCAGCACTTGGGTATCTGGGAAAATGGAAATCCGCTACCACGGATGCTGCCCGTGCCCACGCTATTGGAGAGGCAACAGGGTTCATTTATTCCTTGCGTTTTGCAACACTCCATGGAGCGGATACTACTTTTTCAGATAATATACTGGAAAATCTGATCGGTTCATCGAATGGTTTCTGGGATCTCAATGCAACAAAGATCAACACCGCCTCAGAGGCCATCACCGCAAAATTTAACTTGTAATGAATGCCCAAGCACCATTGACCACTGACGACCGACCA
>JAYSOP010000412.1:0-4312 GCA_043722905.1 Chryseolinea sp. | reverse complement strand
AACAATTCATCGCCTTCCATTTTAGCAGCTTCATACGAATCTGTCAGGATAGTATCATCCGAAATCTTCTCCAGTCCTTGCGTATCCCATTCCACTTTAAGTGCCTTTCTACCTTGCAAGGCGTACCAATAGTTATCCGCCAGAACAGCCACACCTTCGCGCTTTTGTCCGAAGACATCGCGTGAGGTTTGGAGCACATGGCGTACGCCCGGCATTTTTAAAACGGCCTCTTTGTTAAAGGTTTTCACTTTTCCAAGGAATACGGTTGACCGTTCAACCGATGCGTATAGCATCCCCGGTACCGTGATGTCAATTCCAAATTTTGCTTCGCCATTTGTTTTCATCGGAATATCTTTTCTGGCTACGGATGTTCCGATGATCGAAAACTCACTTCGTTTTTTCAAAGGTGGGTTTTCAGAAGGTGATAATTTGGATGCTTCCAACACCAGCTCTCCGTAGGTGAATACATTACCCGATGGGTTGACCACCGTTCCTTTAGTTGCTTTGCATTGTTCGAGATCGATCTTCCATATATTCGCTGCTGCTTGCCGAAGCATCTCCCGGGCAGCGGCTCCCATTTTTCTCAATCTTTCAAATTCCGTTTGAATGCTCCTGCTTCCTACAACCATTTGACTTCCATACAAACCGGCGTTGGCAATGGAGGGACGAATTTCTACTTTGTCCATCGACACTTCCAACTCTTCCGCAAGGATCATGGGGATAGATTGATAAGTGCCCTGGCCCATCTCAGGCCGATGAGTGAAAAGGACGATACTGTTATCGGTGCCAATCGAAATGAATTGGTTAAGGTCTACCTTCGAAGGGTCGGAGGATGTCCGGGCTATCAGTTTGACATCGCCTGCTGCTTCGGGCACATACCCGATAGCGAGGAATGCACTGGCTATTGAACTTACTTGTATGAATTTTCTTCTGGAGATCGTTTCCATAGTTACATTTTTAGAGCTTGTTTAATCGCTTTTCTGATGCGGGGATACGTTCCGCATCGGCAGAGTACTGCGCTCATGGCAGCATCAATATCCTCATCGGATGGGTTCGGGTTTTTCTTTAACAACGCAGCCGCGCTCATGATTTGCCCCGATTGGCAGTAGCCACATTGCGGGACTTGTTCTGCTATCCACGCGAGTTGAACGGCATGGTCATTATTTTCAGAGAGCCCTTCGATGGTGGTAATGTCTTTTCCGGCAACGGAAGAGGATGGAATAACGCAAGACCTTACCGGCACACCATTTAAGTGCACTGTACATGCGCCGCATTGTCCAATGCCACATCCGAATTTGGTGCCGGTGAGCCCCATAAAATCCCGGATAGCCCATAGCAATGGCATCTGTGGATCTATATCAATTTCTTTCGTTTGTCCGTTGACGCGCAGAGATAATTTCGACATATAACGTAATTTGTTTTTTGGCAATTGAAATTTAGTTAATTCAATAACCGTATGCAACCCGATAAGTTCGATATGGAAGGCAGATCAGTGGCCAATAAAAACATCCTTGCGAAAATGGATTGGGTTCCATGATCGTGATTAATGACAAAGTTCATAAAGAAATTTTCTGGAATAGAAAAAGGATCCAAACGTGGGAACAAAAGGGTACCTATGATCTTGCAATCATAGGTACCGGATCAGCATTTCTTAATCAATGAAAGCCTGAGTTGAGACCATTGCGATACCTGATTAAATGAGGAGATCAATCCCTTCCTCTTCTATTCTCGTTGGACCTTGTTCCATTGGCTGGTCGCGACTGCACCTTGGGACTTTCTACTGATCTGTTTCTGTCAACACTAGAAGGCCTGACCGCCGGCTGGCGTAGCTCACGGTTATTGTTAACGGCGCCAGAGCTTCTATTCGGGAAATCATTTCTTTTCATCTCCGAAGAATTCCGCTGAATGTCAGTGGACGTGCTCCGCTCCCTGGTTGTTATCCGCGGCTGCACATTCGGATTTTCTATTGATCTGTTTCTGTCAACAGCAGAAGGCCTGACCACTTGCTGGCGTATCTCACGGTCGTTGTTAATTGTACCAGACCTTCTATTCGGAAAATCATCTCTTTTTATCTCGGAGGAATTCCGCTGAATGTCAGCGGGCACACTCCGCTCTCGGGTATTTAAATGTGGTTGCAGATCAGCGCTTTGCAATGATCTGTTTCTTTCAACAGTAGAAGGCCTGACCACTTGCGGGCGTACCTCACGGTTATTGTTAATTGTGCCAGACCTTCTATTCGACAAATCATCTCTTTTCATCTCGGAGGAATTCCGCTGAATGCCAGCAGGCTCGCTTCGCACTCTGGGTGTCGGACGATTTGGTGATGTAAACGCTTCCCGCTGAGCCGAAGATCTTCTATTAAAGTCTGAATCTCCACGACGTCGCTGATGCTCGTTGTCGATTGACGATCGGTCATTATTGGCATAGGATCTTCTTTCAGTATTTCTGGTTCGTCCGTTTCGATCATCGTCATGGCGAACTGATCTATAGCGCTCAACCTGATCGTGATGCCTGTTGTGCACAAATACAGATCTTGTTCTGTAAGGACTGTAAATATGATGGGCATAGTCTATCCTTCGCGTATAACACGGAGCGTAATAGGAATAATAAGGACGCCAGATGGGATAATAATGATAGTAGGCAATAGGCCTCCAGGTGTGATACCAAATCGGACGGCGGTAATATCCCCAGGGCGAGCTCCATCCTGAGTAGAATGGGCCGTAGATGTATTGAACAGACGGCCAGGCCCAGACGTTAACAACGGTTGGTCTAGACGTGGTACCCGCATAAGTGCGTACTTCTCTGGTCGGTTCAATGATGGTTTCGACCCCATAAATATCCTCATCACCGATGATCTGGAGGACAGCCTTGCCATTGGACAGTTTCTCCAATTCAATAACAGCAACGTCCTGGTTTTCCGTTTCGGACACCACGGCCTGAATGATAAAGGCGTGTACGTTTCCTTCGTACTTATCAAATACTCTGATATAATCAATATATCCGTCGCCGTTAAGGTCGAGGTTGTTTACCTTCGAATCTGAGGAGTTAAGGAGTTTTTCAAATTCTTCCGGAGATTCCGACTTTTTAAAAAGTTCGAGTGCACCTTCCAGGCTGAAATGATCGCCCGGCACTTCCGATTCCCTCTCCTGACCCTGGCCGTAGGATGTTAATCCTGAAACCAGCAAAGCCACCACCGATAACATTCCAATTGATTTCATATGAGCATTATTTAGTATCGTAATAAAGGCAAAGAGCGAGCCAGAAAAGCGGGTGTATAAAGCGGCTAAATGGCGATTGGGAGGGCCGCTGATGCCCTGGAAGCGTGTGAACGACCTTTTTCTTTCTGAAACCGTTAACCCTGAAAGGTGACCGTGCGGTTGAATGCGCGAGCGAAAAATCTCCCCGTACGCCAGAGCCGACTCTCCGGGCGAAGCAACTGTTGACTGCTGGCTTTTAGCAATGCGACTCCGAATATTTCAAAGCGCAATTTGATAGGTTAAATTATCTCAATTCTCCTTCAGTAAATCACCCCCATCAGACAATATAAAGCTTCTCATAATACTCCTCCAGCATCCGCTTCATGGCAAATGGTCTATGGGTACTAAGCACACTTTGCTTCATCATTTCCACCCATTGCTTTTTATTTTTATAATAAGTCGGTAATACTTCATTCAGCAATACCCGGTAAAAAGCTTTCTGGTCATGGGCATCCAGTTTCTTTTCATTGCGGTTTTCGTACCCGTCTCCGATTTGCCAGCCATTCACTCCGTGCTGGCAGGCTTCGGGCCACCATCCATCCAGGATACTTAAGTTAAGTACGCCATTCATCGCCGCCTTCATACCGGAAGTTCCACTAGCCTCCTGCGGCCTTCTGGGATTGTTAAGCCATACATCCGATCCGCGTACCAGCATGGAGCCAATAGTCATATCGTAGTTTTCCAGAAACACGACAGACGTGGGATATTTTTTGGTCAGCGCAACAATGTTGGCTACGATTTTTTTTCCGCCATCATCGAGCGGATGAGCTTTGCCGGAAAAAACAATCTGAAGCTTACCGCTCTTAAACAGGTTATCTACTTTTGACCGATCTCTGAAAATAAAATCACTGCGCTTGTATGGCACTGCTCTTCGGGAGAAACCCAGCAAAAGGGAGTCCTGTTTCAGTTTGACCCCCGTGCGCTCATTGATAAAACTGATCAGTTGCTTTTTGTTTTCCTGATGCAGCTTCCAGATCTCATTGGAATCACTCTTTGCCGTCGAGATGATCCTGCGATCCACCCATGTCGGAACGTGAATAGCATTGGTGATGCCG
>JAYSOP010000411.1:0-12890 GCA_043722905.1 Chryseolinea sp. | reverse complement strand
CCGGAATACGAGAATTTCTTTCCGGCGGAAATATCAAGCTGGTTGCTTTTACGGGACTACAATTGCGATGGCAAAAAGGATATTTTTACCGGAGATGTTCTGGGCATCAAAGTGTATAAAAATATTACCGTGGAAGGTGGCTATCCGGCATGGGAACAATTCTTTTTCACCAGTGGCTTTGCAGGATCGAAAAGTCCTGTATTATTAACAAAAGGTTTCAACTCCGAAATTAATTTACAACTTCAGTTTGACGACCTTCCCTCAATCAGTGACCTGGATGGCGATGGCGACCTGGATATCTTAAACGTGAGGTTCGTGGGCAATGGTACCATTGAATTCCACCAGAACCTGAGTATGGAACGCCATGGCACCTGCGACTCCCTGGATTTTGAACGCGTTACTCAGTCGTGGGGTAATTTCCGGGAATGTTCGTGTGGGGAAATAGCGCTTAATGGTCTCAGCTGTGCTCCCATCGCAGGAGGAAGAACCCAGCAGGATATATACGGATTATTTCCGTGCTGGGTCAGCAGCTTACCCAACCCATGTTACTGCAAGCAAACGAAGTCCATCAGCTAACTTTACCATCCTTGGCCTCAGGGCTGTATCTGTTGCAATTTACCTCTCATAAAAAATCACACATTCAACGTTTTGTAATCAAATGAATCGTCCGGCAATTCTGTTTAATTTTAAACTTTCATCGTTTGAAGGTCAAGCCCGAATTCCTTCGATCGAAATCACGGAACCCATTAGTAATTTACTCAAGACTCTCCGTGATCTTAAGCTAACGTTCAGAAGCACTCACCAATTCAATGTTGCCAGCATTTTCAGCCGCACAAAAAGAAAGAAAATTCCTCTGTGATTTCTATGATTTGCATTTTGCATTTCTAAACCGTAGATAGGGTGCGGGCCAGAGCAGTGACTTTAAATTTTAAACATTAAATTTCAAACAATTTTAAATTTCAAATTTTGAATTCAATCGCCTTTATTTTTGATATGGATGGTGTGATTGTTGACAGCAATCCATTTCATAAGATCGCATTAAAACAGTTTTGTCAAAAGTACGGGCGCGATCTTTCGGAAGATGAACTCCGTGAGAAAATCTACGGACGGAGAAACCAGGATTGGCTGAAAACTATATTTGGGAAACTCCCTCCGGAAAAGTCGAAAGAATATGCTGACGAAAAAGAAGCGCTGTTTCGGAAAATGTATGAAAACGACATTAAGCCTATGGCAGGATTAACCGATTTTCTAAAGAAGATTGACGAACAAGGGATACCGAGGGCTATCGGCACGTCAGCTCCAGGAGAAAATGTCACATTTACACTCGAAAAAACCGGGATAACCAGATATTTTGATATCATTCTGGATGGCACCTTTGTTAGCCATGGTAAACCTCATCCTGAAATATATCTTAAGACGGCTGATGCCTTGGGTTTGAAACCAAAAAATTGTGTGGTTTTTGAGGATTCATTGTCCGGAGTAGAGTCAGCCAGAAAAGCCGGTTGTAAGGTCGTTGGTCTGACAACAACCCATAGCCGGGAGGAATTGCAGGAAACCGACTGGATCCTTGATAATTTTGTTGGTGTGGACCCAAAAAATATGATTTCCCAACTATTTAACAAGGGGGCTATACTTTGAGGAAAAGGTCTCTCGTCCCCTGGCCGTCGGTATCGCTTCAAAAGATCCTGATTTGATTTTGGATAATTGTTGATTTTCCCGATATTTGCAGTCCCTTTTCGGAAAGGGATTAAACAAAGAAAGCTGAGTATGGCACGAGTTTGTCAAATAACTGGAAAGAGACCCATGGCTGGAAACAATGTTTCGCACGCCAACAACAAGACCAAGCGTAGATTTTACCCCAATCTGCAGAAAAAACGATTTTTCATCCCCGAAGAGGATAAATGGATAACCTTAAAATTGACTGCGAAAGCGATTAAAACCATAAACAAGCACGGTATTTCCGCTGTTTTGAAAGAAGCCAAAGCAAACGGACATCTTGTACTGTAAAAATCTGAGAAATCATGGCAAAAAAAGGCAATAGAATTCAGGTAATTTTGGAATGCACAGAGCACAAAACCACGGGTCAACCTGGTATGAGCCGTTATATTTCCACTAAAAACCGCAAAAATACTACCGAGAGATTGGAACTGAAGAAATACAATTCGATTTTGAAAAAATATACTGTCCACAAAGAAATTAAGTAAACATGGCTAAGAAAGTTGTTGCTTCCCTGAAAAAAACTGACGGAAAAAGCTTTGCAAAAGTGATCAAGGCTGTCAGATCAGAAAAAACCGGCGCTTACACTTTTAAAGAACAGATCGTTTCTGCAGATCTTGTGAAAGAAACCCTCGCGAAAAAATAATTTTCAAGTGTTATAAGAATTCAAAAGTCCTCGATTGGGGACTTTTTGCATTTAAAACAGCGCGGAATAAATAAACTGACCTGTCGCAAAGTTTTCTGACGGTGCCCGCGGAAAGATTTGCATCTTATGGGCTAATACAGGCTATGGCACCCTGGCAACCACTTTACGAGGGAGTGTCGGTCTGATTGTTTTAACTTTTCATTTATGTTCGGATTATTCTCGAAGGAAAAAAAAGAGTTGCTGGATAAGGGCCTCGAAAAAACTAAAGACAGTTTTTTCTCCAAGCTTGGAAAAGCATTGGTTGGAAAGGCGACGGTAGACGATGACGTGCTTGATAGCCTGGAGGAGATTTTGGTTTCTTCCGACGTGGGTGTAGAAACCACCTTAAAAATCATTGAACGGATTCAACAAAGGGTGGCGAGGGATAAATATGTCAGCACCTCAGAACTTGACCGCATTCTAAAAGAAGAAGTGGTGGCACTATTATCCTTTAGCGACAGTTCACTCTCCGGCGATTTTGAAACGCCTATTGACAAAAAGCCCTATGTCATTATGGTCGTTGGTGTAAATGGAGTAGGAAAGACAACCACTATTGGAAAACTATCGGCACAGTTTAAAAAACGAGGCAAAAAGGTAATTCTCGGAGCAGCCGATACTTTTCGGGCAGCCGCTGTAGAACAGCTAAAACTTTGGGGTGAAAGAGTCGGGGTTCCCGTCGTGTCGAAGGGCATGAATACCGACCCTTCGGCGGTGGCCTATGATGCCATTAAAGAGGGGTTAAATCAGAACGCCGATGTTGTGATTATCGATACGGCCGGCAGATTGCATACGAAGGTTAATCTGATGAATGAGTTGTCAAAAATAAAACGCGTCATGCAGAAAGTAATTCCAGATGCTCCCCATGAAGTGCTTCTGGTCCTGGATGGCAGTACTGGCCAGAATGCCATCATTCAGGCGCGTGAATTTACGAAAGCTACCGAAGTAACCGCCCTGACCATTACAAAACTTGACGGTACTGCTAAGGGAGGCGTTGTGATTGGTATCTCCGATGAGTTTAAAATACCGGTCAGATACATAGGTGTCGGGGAAAAAGTAGATGACCTTCAAATGTTTGACAAAGAAGAGTTTGTTGATTCGCTCTTTAGGAAAAATTGATCACTTCTTCTGCGCTGGTAATGGAGGGGTTTTGCGAATCGGGATGCGCAACATCACATAGTAATTAAATCCCCAGGTGGTATCTTTATCTGTTCTTCCAAACCC
Source organism: Chryseolinea sp. (assembly GCA_043722905.1). Lineage (GTDB taxonomy): Bacteria > Bacteroidota > Bacteroidia > Cytophagales > Cyclobacteriaceae > Chryseosolibacter. The sequence goes on along the minus strand of JAYSOP010000411.1, from coordinate 9,268 downwards.
CGGCACATCATGCGGCAGCATTTCGGGAGTTACATCGGTTTTTAGCCCGAACTTAAACCGTCCGGTATAACCGAGCCAGAAAATTTTCCAGATCTTTACCCGTAGACCAGACGTGAGCTCAAGCCACCACGCATTGACATTTTGGTTACTAAAATCATTTACCAACTTTCCCCATATGGGATCAAAGCTAGTTAAGGTCAGGTTTTCTGAAAAAGTCGAGTGCCCATAACGCGCCCCTATGAAAAAGACGTTTCTGTCAGGATCTTTCTTCAAAAAATTTACGTCTACCCCTGCCCGCCAATATCTTCCATCATTCAAATAAGACGCGGAGTCTGCGGATAGTTGCTTTCCCCATTTTCCATATTCCAATGCGAAGTAATAATGATTGAGGTCAATTTCGCCGTTTATCTCCCAGCCGTTGAATTTATCCTGATAGCGGGATTTTATTAAGCTGATGGCATCGGTTCCTATCCGGATGCCGGTTGGCAAATATTTATTTTTTATGGTATCCGTTTGAACAGTATCCTTCTTTTCCTGCTGGCCTGAGACATCAAAAACCGAAGTGATGATCAATATGATAACGAGGATTCTCAAGATAATAAAACAGGTAGGGTGATCATTGAAAAATTTCCAGATGTGTGGTGCCCTTCTCTCTTGAGGGATCAGTGGTTAATATCCTAATGGAGTCAAATGAATGTTCCAGGACTTTAAGATTTGACAAAACAAACCTTTCACCGCACCCTTCTGATACAAACTGTACTTGTGACGTATACCCTAGCCTGAGAATCTGCGTATTGTCTGAGTGGTCAAACAGGAAAGTTGTTTCGTTTTGAAAGTAGTTTAAGGGAATGTAAGTCTTACTGACCGTATCGTCCTTTAAAAGTATCTCGGGTTCAGCAATCCGTATGCTGGTAAAACCAACCGTGTCGGCGGTACTGTCGGCCAGCTTCCGGAAAGAAATACCGATAATATAATTATTCAGGCTATAACAATCAGGCTCATCCAGGCAGGCTGAGACAGGAATCAGAAAAAAAAGAATAATCCAGGTGCTTTTTTTTATCATTTTCAAATCCGGGCGTAAAGATATGGGATGAAGGGGAAGCCCAAATTCCACGCCAGTATATTTTTAGTATTTTTGCAGTCTTTATACAAAATCAGTTCATAATCCGCCAAAGCCCTTAAATTCAATGATTTGAATTATTGGGGTTTGTTAATTGTTGGACATTGAGCTCAGCCGATGAAAACAAAAGGTAATAAAACCACCAAGGTCAACGTAGTTACGCTGGGATGTTCCAAAAACCTGGTAGACTCGGAAGTGTTGCTTGCCCAGCTAAAGGGCAATGGCATAGCGGCTGTGCATGAATCAAAAGATGACGATGCAAATGTGGTTGTCATCAACACTTGCGGGTTTATTGATAATGCGAAGCAGGAATCCATCGACACCATCCTGCGGTATGTCGATGCCAAAGAGGAAGGTTTTGTGGATAAAGTCTATGTTACCGGTTGTCTGTCCCAACGCTATAAAGATGATCTTGCAAAGGAAATACCCCAGGTTGATGCCTGGTTTGGAACCCGTGATCTGTCAAGGCTTCTTAAAGTGTTTAAGGCAGATTACAAGCAGGAACTTGTTGGGGAAAGAATACTCACCAATCCAAGCCATTACGCATATTTGAAAATTTCGGAGGGATGCGACCGCCCCTGCTCTTTTTGCGCAATTCCACTCATGAGGGGTGGCCATATTTCAAGACCTATGGATGAACTCATTCGCGAAGCCAAACACCTTGCGAAAAACGGAACCAAAGAATTACTGATCATCGCCCAGGATTCCACTTATTACGGCCTTGACTTATACAAAAAAAGAAATCTGGCCGACCTTTTAAGGGGGCTTTCAGATGTAGAAGGTATTGACTGGATTCGTTTACACTATGCCTTCCCCGCAGGATTTCCTATGGAAGTACTGGATGTGATGAATGAACGGTCAAACATCTGTAAATACCTTGATATCCCCTTGCAGCATGGATCAACGAAAATGCTTCAGCTGATGCGCCGGGGCATTACGCGCGAAAAAACCGAACAACTTCTCCACACAGTCCGCGAAAAAGTGCCGGGCATCGCCATCAGGACTACCATGATTTCCGGTCATCCGGGTGAAACAGAACAGGACTTTGAAGAAATGATGGGGTTCATTGAGAAAGCAAGATTTGAGCGTCTTGGTATTTTTAATTATTCACATGAAGAAAACACGCATGCTTATTCAATGGCTGATGATATTGCCGATGAAATAAAACAAAAGCGAGCCGATAGTATCATGGAACTTCAGCAAGGCATATCCCTTGAGATTAACCAACAACGCGTAGGTACCAGGCTAAAGGTGCTTGTTGACAAAACAGAAGATGGCAACTATATTGGACGCTCAGAATTTGATTCCCCGGAGGTTGACAATGAAGTAATCATTCATGCAGCCAATAATTATCTGAGAATCGGTGATTTTGTGGATGTAAAAATAACAGGGGCTACTGAATTTGATTTAACTGCCGAACCCATTGAATAACAAACGGTGAATTCTTTTAAACCTTATCCCACAATTGTCGTTATCCGATTATGCGTTTCATGATTCTTTTACATTCTGATATCCATATGCGTCGATGTTATGCAGCATAAAAAAATACCCCTTGCTGATACAAAGGCATTCTCCCCCTTTTTTTTAGATTATATACAACAGAAAGATATTCTTAAACCGTACTATGAACGGTTCCCGGTTATTGAGAATTTCGAGCATCAGATCCGGGATAAAGCCCAATCATTTCCTTCAAAAAACAGAGCCGTCCTGGCTGACGCCCTGCAAAAACAATACAAGCATTTCACCCTTCCCGAGGCTGCGGCCCACAATATTTCTGCCTTAAAAGACACCAAAACTTTTACGGTGACAACAGGCCACCAGCTTAACATTTTCACAGGGCCCCTTTATTTTATCTTTAAAATTGTTACCGTCATTAATACCTGTAAAAAATTAAAAGAAAAATATCCAGCATATCATTTTGTTCCGGTCTATTGGATGGCCTCCGAGGACCATGACTACGATGAGATTAAATACTTTACACTTTACGGTAAAAAATACGTTTGGGAAACTTCACAATCAGGAGCGGTAGGGCGATTTAATACAGAAGGATTTGACAAAATCCTTAAAGACATGCCGGGAGAGACCTCCCTCTTTAAGGAAGCATACTTAAAAAATAAAAGGCTGAGCGATGCCGTTCGCCATTATGTGAATGCATTATTCGGAAACGAAGGTCTCATTATTCTGGATGCGGACGATCATGATCTGAAGGAATTATTTAAACCTGCCATAGAGGAAGACGTCTTTAAGCAAACAACGGTTAACCTCGTAAACAAAACCAACAAAGGCCTTGAAGATCTGGGATACAAGACCCAGATCTTTTGCCGCGAAATAAACTTTTTTTATCTGGATGATAAGGTCCGCAGCCGTATTGAAAAAACGGGAGATGATTTCAGAGTAATGGATTCCGGCCAGACGTTTTCAGAAGGCCAGCTTCGGGATATCCTGCAGAAGGCACCGGAAAAATTCAGCCCCAATGTTATTCTCCGCCCCCTCTATCAGGAAATGATCCTTCCGAACCTGGCCTACGTCGGAGGGCCGGCAGAGATCATATACTGGCTACAGCTAAAAAATGTTTTTGATTATTTCAAAATTCCTTTTCCGATTTTAATGCCGAGAAACTTTGGCCTGGTGGTCGATCATACCATTGAAAGGAAACTGGATAAAACTGGCTTAGATCACGTTTATTTATTTGAAGACAAGAATTATATCTTCAACCACTGGACACTCAAAAATACAAAACACGACCTAACGGTGGGGTCGGAACGCGCCACCATCCAGGAAATTTTCAATCACCTGACAAAACGGGCAGAGTCGATTGACAAGACGCTAGGTCCGTTTGCAGGCGCAGAAGGAACGAGGGCTATTAACAGCCTTGAGAAAATTGAACGAAAATTATTGCGAGCGGAGAAACGACTTCACCAGGATAAACTGAGGCAGATAGAAGCCGTAAAAGACGCCCTTTTCCCAAATGGGAATTTACAGGAACGCGTGGATAATTTTTTAAATTTCTATCAGCGTGACAGTAATTTCATCAGTAAGCTGATCACGCATTTGGAACCTTTTGATTATCAATTCAATATTCTATCGTATCAGAATAATGACTAAACAAGAGATCAGAAAAATATACCTTCAAAAAAGGGAGGATCTTTCTTCAGTTGAATTTTTACAGCTGAATAAATTTCTCTGTAATAATTTTTTTTTACACACTGACCTTTCCAAGGTGAATGTCGTGCATACCTTCTTGCCCATAAAAAAAAACAGGGAAGTTGACACCTGGCTAATTATTGATCGTTTACAAAAAGAGTATCCCCGCGTTCAGATTTGCATTCCGAAGATTAATAAAGAGTCAGGACTGCTGGATAACTTCTATCTGGAAGGAAGGGAACAACTGGAAAATAATACTTGGGGCATACCGGAGCCGATGCATGGCGTACCTGCGCCCACTTCAAAAATTGACGCTGTGCTGGTGCCTTTACTCGCCTTTGATAAGCAGGGCCATCGCGTAGGGTATGGGAGAGGTTTCTACGATAAATTCCTGGTAACATGCCGCGCAGATTGTAAAAAAATCGGCCTTTCATTTTTCGAAGAGGCGGAAAAAATCACGGGACTGGATCAAAAAGATGTTGCTTTAAACTTGATTATAACACCGAAAAATGGTATATTAATCTAGTAGGATTGACTGACAACGCCAGGTAGACGTTACTCCAAAAATGGCTTTCCATTCCGCAAGTCTCCCTCAAAATCACACGCAACTTTTTCATGCAGCTTTGACCCGTGAAATATCCGCACCGAATGTTACACGGAGGGTTCTTGTTGGCTGAGGCAATGAAATGAACCTAGTCCCCAGATAATGTCTAAAGAATCTAGCCCAATCACTTTCCTATTCTTGCACGTTTCCTGGAGAATATTTAACGCCTTGTCATCATTTTTGTCTCGAAAGGTGGGGACGATTACGTATTTGTTACAAATATAAAAGTTTGCATACGAAGCTGGCAAGCGCATGTCTTCATAGATAATGCGGGCGGGCATGGGAAGTTCAACAATGTTCATCTGACGACCGTTTTCCAGCCGCATTTTTCCCAACGCTTTTAAGTTATCCTGAAGTGGCCCGTAATTTTCATCTGCTTTGTCAGTCTCCACTACGGTCACAACCGTATCGCTATTGACAAAACGTGTAAGGTCGTCGACGTGGCCATCAGTGTCGTCGCCGGTAATTCCATCGCCAAGCCAGAGAATGTGATCTACTCCATAAAACCGATGAAGGTACTCCTCGATCTTTTCCTGAGCCAAATGCGGATTGCGGTTTGGGTTTAGTAAGCATGAGGTCGTCGTTAGCAACGTACCTTTGCCATTGAATTCAACTGAGCCACCTTCCATGATAATTCCGGGATACACCACCGGAATATTGTAATGTTTGGCAATCAGTGTGGGGATATTGTCATCAAGATCAAAGGGGGGATATTTACCACCCCATGCGTTGTAAGCCCAGTCGACAATAATTTTTTTCTCCTCTGCCAGAGGGTTTACCAAAAATGCCGGGCCGTGGTCCCTGCACCAGGCATCATTGGTAGGATGAAGATGGACATTAACCTGGGTTAAATCAGCTCCAGCCCTCTGCAGATGGGACAAAGCTTTTTGCTTCATGGCTTGGTCGGCAACGTTGATGTTGACCTTTTCCCCTTCGGCCACACGTTTAACAAACTCCGCATACACCGGATAAATCGATTCGATTTTGCCAGGCCACGAGGCTTCCTTGTGCGGCCAGCTTAACCATGTGGCGAGGTGATTATCAAATTCAGCAGGGAAGTAATAGCCGAGGGCTTTAGGATTTTGAAATGACATGGCAACCTATTTTTTATTACACAAAGTTTCACGAAGAAAATGCACAAAGGAACACAAAGAAAAATTAGTTGATGATCCTCCTAATCCCGTCCTTTAATAATGAAACATGAAAATTTATTAACAGACCAAGTCGATAGTTACCAAGTTTTAAATATGTTAAAAACTGAGCAGCATGAACAGCTGTAAATTCTTCCACGGTTTTAACCTCTATTACTAATTTATTTTCTACTAGTAAGTCAATTCTATACCCATGCTCCAATTTAATTTCCTTGTAAATAATTGGCATTGGTTTTTCTTTCTCGACAAATAGTCCGTGGGTTTGAAGTTCGTAATACAGGCATTCTTTGTAAGCTGACTCCAGCAATCCCGGCCCTAGCATTTTGTGAACTTCAATCGCTTTTCCAATGACGACGTTCGAAATTTCGTTCTCATTCATAATCCTTTGTGAAACTTCGTGCTTCTTTGTGGACCTTTGTGTTATGGGATTCTAATTTTCTTCATCGATATACCTCCTCGTTATCGGCTGATAGGAATCGATTCGGCGGTCGCGGAGAAACGGCCAGTGGGTTCGGTACCGGTCGGTTTTATTAAGATCAAGTTCAATGACGTTTACTTCTTCCTTATCATGCGATGAAAGGTGGGTAAGCTTTCCGAAAGGGTTGGAAACAAAAGAACCTCCCCAGAATTTCATGGCACCGTTTTGTTCCAGGCCCACACGATTCACACTCACAACATGCACGCCGTTGGCAACCGCATGACTTCGTTGAATAGTTTGCCACGCATTGTACTGCTCATCATTCGTTTCCGCATCCTGCGAGGCGGCCCACCCGATTGCCGTTGGATAAAAAAGAATTTCCGCGCCCATGAGCGCTGTGATCCTTGCGGCTTCCGGATACCATTGATCCCAGCAGATCAGTACGCCAATCGTGGCATACTTTGTTTTAAAAACCTTATACCCTAAATCACCAGGAGTAAAATAAAATTTTTCATAATAGGCCGGGTCATCCGGTATGTGCATCTTCCGGTACTTACCCAGATAAGTTCCATCTGCATCCAAAACAGCGGTAGTATTATGGTAGATGCCATGAGTCCTTTTTTCAAAAAGCGAGGCGATAATAACCACTCCCAGTTCTTTAGCGACGGATGATAAAGCCTCTGTTGAAGGGCCCGGTATAGGCTCGGCTAATTTAAAATGATCGTAGTCCTCCACGTCACAGAAATACAAAGAGGTGAACAACTCTTGAAGGCAAATGATTTGAGCACCTCCGGCAGAAGCCTCGCGGATCTTAACAATTGTTTTGGAAAGATTTTCTTTGGGGTCGGCGGTACATGACATTTGAACCAATCCGACTTTGACTATTTTGTTCGACACGTCTCTATAATTTGACCTGAGCAAAAATAGTTCTAATCAGTAAGAATTCGATGTGAATTCCGGATTTTGACCATGCAATAGCTTATTGAAAAGGTCTATGAAGAAAATGAGGAGGCGCGGATTGCGGCCTCTTCATTCTGCAAACGGGAAACGAAAAACCAGACTAAGCGGATTTCGCGACATTAATAAATGATTCTTCTTTTGATTCAAGGTTAGAGGCTCCCATAAGCCAGATATCCACTGCCCGGGCAGCTTCACGGCCCTCAGAAATAGCCCATACTACCAGCGATTGTCCCCGGCGAATATCTCCTGCGGCAAAAATACCTTCTTGGGTGCTCATGTAATTCTGCGTTTTGATATTTCCGCGGTCATCCAGTTCGACTTTTAATTCTTCGATCATACCACCTTTTTCTGCGCCGGTAAAACCGATTGCGAGCAAGGCGAGTTCACAAGGTATTATGCGCTCGGTGCCGGCAACTTCCTGAAATCCCATTTTACCAGCAGCGTTTGGCGCCCAGATAATATCAACTACTTTTAATCCTGTAAGCCGTCCATTATTGTCGCCTGTAAATTCTTTGGTCAGGATGGCCCATTGACGATTGACACCTTCCTCATGAGAAGAAGACGTCATCAGCACCATCGGCCACAAAGGCCACGGGTTGTCTTCGGAACGACTGAGCGGAGGTTTTGTCAACAACTCAATTTGGGTTAGTGACTTTGCTCCCTGACGATTTGAAGTACCCACGCAATCAGATCCGGTATCGCCACCACCAATCACCAAAACATTTTTACCGCTCGCCAGGATATCACCGGAGAAAATCCGATCTCCTGCTACGCGTTTGTTTTGCTGAGGGAGGAAGTCCATGGCAAAATGAACACCCTTCAGATTTCTTCCGGGAATCGGTAGGTCACGAGGGGCTGATGCCCCACCAGTTAATACGACAGCATCAAATTCCTCCTGCAGATGCTGGGCACTGATGTTGACGCCTACGTGTGAATTTGTCCGGAAGATAATTCCCTCCTGCTCCATCAACCGTACTCTCCGGTCGATCACTGATTTCTCTAATTTAAAATCAGGAATACCATAGCGAAGCAAGCCACCGATCCGGTCACTGCGTTCAAAAACACTCACCCAGTGGCCAGCTTTATTTAATTGAGCCGCAGCTGCCAATCCCGCAGGCCCTGACCCCACGATTGCGATGCGTTTGCCCGTGCGCGTTTTCGGTGGCGTGGGTTTGATATAACCTTTTTCAAATGCCTGTTCCGCAATGGCTTTTTCAATATATTCGATTGTAACGGGATCGTTGTTTATACTCAGTACGCAACTTGCCTCGCAGGGAGCCGGGCATATCCTTCCTGTAAACTCCGGAAAATTGTTTGTACTGCTTAGTATCTGAATGGCTTCTTCCCAATGGCCCTGGTATACGGCCTCGTTGAAATCAGGGATATTATTTCCCAAAGGACAACCATTGTGACAAAAAGGTACACCGCAATCCATACAGCGCGCAGCATTATTTTTTGTCGACTCTTTATCCAGCGGAGTATAAATTTCCTTATAATCTTTTAACCTTTCCTTTGGATCACGGGATTTTGGCAACTCCCGTTTGAACTTCATAAATCCATCGATTTTTCCCATTCGTAATTAAATATTTTTTATTCTTATGTTTATTCCAATTCTCACTCGTTCCCTGAAAAAGATTTTAAGCCATAACTTTTTTCTCAGCCTGCATAGCCACATCAAGCGACTTCTGCTTTTGAAGAACTGCTTTGTAATCCTTGGGCATTACTTTGACAAAAAGACTGGCCGCAACTTCCCAATTCTCAAGAATCCATTCAGCTGGATCACTTCCCGTAAACTTGAAATGTTTTTCAATCATGATCTTCACTTCCTGTTTATCATCCTCCGTCATGCTTTCAAGATCAACCATGTCTTT
>JAYSOP010000410.1:0-1773 GCA_043722905.1 Chryseolinea sp. | reverse complement strand
GATTCCCATTCATCAAAAAATTTGTCATGAGAGTCCATCCATTGAATGTCTACCGTACACTGATGCAAGTTATTTACCCAATTTACCGAACTACTTTTTAATAGTTACATTTGAATAACCACCGTTTAATTTTAAGAATAGAAATCTATGCGCGTTTCTGTAACCCGAAAAAATATAAGGTTTACTCCTGATTCCAGCAGGGTAGTTGCCCGGTACTTTATGAATGGAGATCAACGGACACAAAAAATGGTGAGCCGCATCATGGCATTGGATGGAAAGCAAGTTATGCACGCCCTGGAACACACACTCCGCGAGTTCGCCAGTCGCCACCGCAATATTTCGCGCGTTTTTTTAAAACATTGCGCCAACATCCAGGGCACCATTGAAGGCATGCAGATCAGCTATTCCGGTTTGTCGGAAGAACAAAAAATGCTCATCGGTTCCTACTGTACCATGGAGTATGCTATTGAGTCTGCAGCTTTTTTTAACCCTTCTATTGTAGAAGATTTCGACCAATTATATCTGGAAAAAGGAGAGAAGCGGATCATCATTTCTTTCAGGGCCACGGGCGAAGGTCATATATCATCCATTGTTTTCAGAAGGGGAATCCTCGATAAGAATAACGATTTGCAGGTGATGAAAATTGGCGACTACATTGATAAAGCAGAGATTTCCCATAAAAAATTGTACAACAAAAAACGATTCGTCAAAAAAATGGGAGAAATGCATATTGCAGATAAATACTCAACCAGTATTATGGAAGACCTTCCTGATAAATTTGAGTATTACGCATTGAAAAATGCCGTTGGTAAAGTACTGGAAGATAACACAATCAGCACTGAAAGAAAAATGGCACTCGAAGAAATGACCTGGCTGGCGGATTCATTTTACGATGTACAATTCAAACACGATTCCGACATCACGGAGCGCGTCCTATTTCCTGTATCCGATTCTGAAAGCCGAGGTATTGAAGATGCCCGCTTTGTGCGGTTTGTTGATGATGACAAAACAGAAAAAATATTCGCTACCTATACGGCCTATAATGGTCACACCATTCTTCCAAAGCTTCTTTCAACAGAAAATTTTTATACGTTTCGCGTTATGCCGCTGCATGGAACCGGTGCGCTGAATAAAAACCTGGCAATGTTTCCGAAAAGGATCAAGGGCAAGTATGCCATGCTGGCCCGACTGGATGGCGTGAACAACTACCTGATGTACTCCGACAGACCCACGATATGGAATAATCCTGTCATCATCCAGGAGCCACGCTTTCCGTGGGAGTTTGTACAAATCGGAAATTGCGGATCACCATTATGGACAGAAGAAGGCTGGTTGGTTATTACGCATGGTGTTGGCCCGATGAGACGCTATTGCCTCGGAGCTTCATTACTCGATCTCGATGATCCCTCAAAAGAAATTGGAAGACTGGAAGAGCCCCTGCTTTCGCCCCGCGAAGATGAACGAGAAGGCTATGTGCCCAATGTGGTGTACTCTTGCGGTTCAATTATTCACAACAACAGCCTCGTATTGCCCTATGCTGTATCCGACTATTCGTCAACTTACGGTGTGGTAGATATGGCTGAATTACTTGATGCGTTAAAAAAAAGTAAATAGGGTCTGCTGAAAAACTCATAGAAGTCTAAAAACATCGAAAAGAGAAATAAACAAAGATATTTTTTAAAATGGGAGCTGATCAAGTGCAAGGAGAAATAGAAAGAAGATGTAAAACCCTTGCATCTTTGCGAACCTCTGCGTGCATTTCTCTGCGATCGT
>JAYSOP010000409.1:0-4372 GCA_043722905.1 Chryseolinea sp. | reverse complement strand
AATTAAACAGTTTGGAGGAATCAGGCAAAAAACTGTCGCCTGGCTTATACTTGGCACGCCTCATTGTTCGTTCAATGACGAATGGCTCTAAAAATGAGCAGGTTACGAAACTAATTGTATTGAATTGATTATATTTGTCCCCTTGAAAAATAAATTGATGAAGCTTAGATCAGCATTTCTTCTCTTGGTATTCGCGAATGTCAGTATGCAGGTTTTCGCTCAAACCGATCCGGTAGAACCGGGGGACCTGGTGGGGCAGCAACGCGCGATTACTACCGCTGTACCCTTCATCGGCATTACCCCTGATGCGCGGCATGCCGCATTAGGCGATGGTGGTGTGGCTACCTCAGCAGATGCAAACGCAGCCTATTGGAATGCCGGAAAGCTTGTGTTTATTGAAGATCAGTATGGTGGAAGTTTTTCATACACTCCCTGGTTGGGTAAAATAGTGAATGACATGTGGATTTCTTCTCTGGCGGGATTTTATAAAATTAACCGCGAGCAAGCTGTCGCCGTGTCCTTTAAGTATTTTGACTTAGGGGAAATAAGCTTTCGCGGAAATAACAATGAACCCCTCGGGGATTTTAACCCAAAGGAAGCGTCGTTTGATGCCACCTACTCGCGTATGCTGACGGATAATTTTAGTTTAGGTCTCTCAGGCAGATATATTTTTTCAAACCTGACCGGTGCTTTTACCGGATCAGACGCCCAGGCCGGAAATAGTGTCGCCGCCGACATTGGCGTTTACTACACCAAGGAGTTACAAGGAACCCGGAGCTCAACTTTATCTCTAGGCGCACAAATTTCAAACATTGGTGCTAAAATTTCTTATACGGACAATAACAACAAGGATTTTCTTCCCACGAATCTTCGGTTGGGAGGAGCCTTCACTACGGAGTTTGACCCTTTTAACAACATCACATTTATTCTGGATTTTAATAAGCTGATGGTACCAAGCCCTGGCGCGAACCGGGATACAGTTTCGCTGCTGAGCGGAATGTTCGGTTCATTTTCGGATGCTCCCGGCGGAGCGAAGGAAGAGTTTCAGGAGTTCATGACCTCAGTGGGAATTGAGTATTGGTACCGCGATCTTTTTGCCGGTCGTCTGGGCTATTTTAATGAGAATGTTAACAAAGGGAATCGCAAATACCTGACCATGGGAGTTGGGTTCCGTAAAAATAATTTCGGAATAGATGTGGCCTATGTTGTCCCAACCAACCAACGAGAACATCCTTTGGCAGAAACGCTGCGCTTTACCGTGCTCATGCAAATCCGCAATAAATCGCAGCAAGAAGAAGAATCGGTTACAGATTAAAGTTCAATGCTGGATAGAAAGGTTGCTCCGCCATTCGTAAAAACAACATCATTTGATCTCATAAAACCCGAAGAAATATCCTTACCCAACGGTATTGATTTCTTTTTTGTCACGGGTGGTTTTCAGGATGTTCTCAAAATTGAGTTAATTTTTCCAGCCGGAAAGTGGTTTGAAGAGAAATGCGGTTCCGCTTATTTTACTGCACACCTGCTATCGAAAGGAACAAAACAAAAAAATAGTTTTGAAATAGCTGAAATCCTTGACCGGTATGGCGCCCATCTGGAAGTTAGCCCCGGACTGGATTTTGTGTCAATTTCTCTCTACACTTTAAATAAAAATCTGGCCCCTGTACTCGAGGTACTTTTGGAAATCCTTACTGAACCCACCTTTTCAGAAAAAGAATTCGACCAGGCCAAATCCGTGTTTATTCAAAACCTGAAAGTAAACAACGAGAAAACGAGTTTCATTTGTTCAAAACTGTTCAGAAAAAATCTTTTTGGAGCGACTCATCCGTATGGATCAGAGATCGAAGAAACCGATGTCAATACACTACAAACTACTGACCTCAGAAATCACTACGCGGATTTTTTTCGTTCCATAAAAATATTTGTGTCAGGTAAAATCGAACCCGGAGATAAGGAAATGATCCGGGAGGCTTTTACGCGTTGGCCAAAGGCAGCAGACTCGTCTGGTCTTACCCGAACCATCCTTGCACAACCCTCAAATGAATATGTAGAAAAGAAAGAAAGTGTTCAATCTTCTGTTCGTATCGGGCGAAGGTCAATTTTGCGGGCACACCCTGATTACGTTCCTGTGGTGTTTGTCGGTCATATTCTCGGAGGATATTTTGGCTCGCGGCTGATGAAAAATATACGTGAAGAAAAGGGACTAACCTACGGCATATCAGCTTCAATTCATGCATTGAAACGCGAGAGCTATCTGGTGATCGGGGCAGACGTGAATAAGGAAAACGTTCATCTGACCTTTGACGAAATCCGCAAAGAATTAAAAATATTGCGCACAACAAAAATCTCTTCCGGCGAACTGGAAACCACGAGAAACCATTTTATTGGAAGTCTGCAATCAGAAATCACTACACCCTTTGCCCACGCAGATAAAATTAAGACGATTAAGCTTTTCGATTTGAGCGAGGATCATTTTCAAAACATGATTGCACGCATCGAAAACATCAACGCGTCTGAAATCATGGAAATCAGTGAGAAGTTTTATGATGAAGGCTCCTTTTACCAGGTAGCGGTAGGTTAAGGCCCCGGTGTGGCTTTCTCCACGCGCAATCCAACCGCTAGAATGCCGGAGAGTGTATCGGTCCGCATGAACTGCTCAAATCTTATTTTGTAGACTCCTGCACGCTGAAACTGGTAGTTTATTTTCAAGGGTATCCTGTGATCATAAATATCTCCCAGCCCGCTGTTGCCATTAGGCTCGCCTGTTTTATCATCGAAAAGAAGTTTACCCACTAATTTTTTTTCCAGTTGGAATCCTGTGGAATCCTCGAAGTAATAAGTTAAAAATATTCTGGCATAGGGATAAGAAACGCTGTTTCTAACATTACAATACAAACTGTATCGCTGCAGTGTATCGGAGATCTCAAATTCAAATTCAGGTTGTTCATTTACCAGCCAAAAGCGTGAATCGAAATCTGAATTTTTTTCAAATACACGCTCTTCATCGCACGCAAGTAGAAACCCCGAAATGATAATGAAAGTGAGAAAAGATCTCATCCTGGATTACGCGGTTTAGGCCTATTGGGATTATTGGTATTTCGCTGATCCCCAGCGGGCCTGTCACCAGGACCCTTCCGTTTTTTCTTTTTCTTTTTTCCCTGGTTTTTGTATTTCTGATCCATCCTTTGAAGATCGCTGTTGAGCATCTCCAGCGGAGCTTTTTCTTCCAGCTTATCAAGATCCAGATTCGCAGGTTTCTTTCCTTCCCGATTTAAACGCAATATTTCGTTTACACGCGATACGTTTAAAGGATACCAGGTATTTTCTTCACTGAAACCAAACCACATAATTTTTCTGAAGATGTCAGTCTTCTGAAGGGTTGCTTCGCCCTTTTCAGTTAACAGCGGTCCTTCAATTTTTGGAATATCCTCAAGAGCATCCAAATAGGTTTCAAGTTCATAGTTAAGACAGCATTTGAGCCTTCCGCATTGCCCTGAAAGCTTACTTGGGTTAAGTGAAAGATTTTGGTAACGGGCCGCACTGGTAGCGACGTTTTTAAATTCGCTCAGCCAGGTGGAACAACAAAGTTCCCTTCCGCAGACACCGATCCCTCCCAATCTCCCGGCTTCCTGGCGAAGGCTGATCTGACGCATTTCCACCCTGATCTTGAATTCCCCGGCGAGGATTTTAATCAGTTCTCTGAAATCAACACGATCATCCGCTGAATAAAAAAATGTCGCTTTGGTATTATCGGCCTGATATTCGATATCGGACAGTTTCATATCAAGTTTTAAATCCCTGATAATTTCACGTGTCCTGTATAACGTTGGCAGCTCGCGTTTTCTTACTTCTTCAAATTTTTCGAGGTCTTTTTGGTGGGCTAACCGGTAGATCTTTTTTATCTCGTGATCATTCGCTACTTTCTTCTTCTGCATTTGTAATCTTACCAGTTCCCCTTGCATAGAAACATACCCGAGATGGTGACCATTGAGTACCTCTACGATCACAGCATCACCAGTGGTAAGGTTTAAATGCTCAGCGTTCTTTTGAAATTCTTTCCTGCCGTTTTTAAACCTAACCTCAACAATATTAAATTTATCTTCGACTGGTATATCCATGTTGGATAACCAGTCGAACACATTCATTTTATTGCAGCCTCCGGTGTTACATGCCCCGTTATTCTGGCACCCTGAAACCTTACCGTCTTTGGCCGAACCGCATGAACATCCCATTCTTAAGTTCCTTTATAATTCAATAAATCAATACCGATATCTTTTCTAAAATATAATCCTTCCCACGCGATCTCTGAAACACTATCATAGGCGTTAGCCCTCGCTTCTTTTAAAGAATTTCCTTTTCCCGTGATGGCTAG
>JAYSOP010000408.1:0-2089 GCA_043722905.1 Chryseolinea sp. | reverse complement strand
TCAGCACTGAAAATATTTTTTGGCCGTATGCGCCCTGAAAAAAAACAGAGAGGTCTACATTATGATAACTAATCTGAATGTTTAATCCAGCGGTCACTTTAGGTATGGAGCTTCCGGAATGCGTTCGATCTTGCCCATCGATCAATCCATCTCCATTCTGATCCTTGAACTTTACATCACCGGGTTGAATGCTATTGCCCTGAAACGCACTGGTGAAAATATCGGTGGAATTCTGAAAGATACCGGTCATTTCATAGAGATAAAATGAACCGATAGAGTATCCGGCTTCGGTTCTGGTAATCCTGTCTGAACCGATGGCCCCACCCGCAATAGGTGCGTTAACTTCCAGAACTTCATTGTGAAGAGTAGCTCCATTTGCATTGAGAGAATAATGGAAGCTTCCCAGAGAATTTGAGTAGTTAAGCCCCAGTTCAATACCACGGTTTACAATTTTTCCATTATTGACCCAAGGCGACTGAGCTTCACCAGCAGAGGAAGCAATCGGCTGGCGCACAAGCAAATCAGAGGTGATCTTGCTAAAATAGTCAAATGACGCAGAAAATTTACCATCCCACATTTCAAGATCCATACCGACATTCAACTGCTTACTGGTTTCCCACTTCACCTTGCTGTTGCCTAAACCGGAGACAGCATATCCGGTGGATTTGGCATCCCCGAAAGGGTAATTATATCCCGAGTTAATTATATCTGTGAATGGATAATCGCCAATCTCCTGGTTTCCAATTGACCCATATCCTGACCGTATTAATAACCGGTCTATGGATTTGGAGTTTATGAGAAATGATTCTTTGTCAATTCGCCACCCTAATGATGCGGCATAGAAAGTTCCCCAACGATTTTCAGTACCAAACCTTGACGACCCATCTCTTCTCAGAGTAGCTGACAGTAGATATTTTTCATGAAAATCATAATTGACCCTTCCGAAATGGGAGAGCAATGCGTTTCCACCGGTACTTTCACGATTCGTTTTTTGTCCAAGCCCATTTCCGAGATAAACTAAATTTGTTGTCTGGTCAGGGAAACTTTTTTCGGTAGCGTTAACTTCATAAGCGCTAACTTTGATTGCTTCGGTGCCCAGTAAAAAAATGAAATTGTGATGATTGACTGACTTATTATAAGTTGCAAAGTTACTGAAAGTCAACGCCTGGTAACGGGCATCACTTACATCAAGCTGATTCGGATTATTGATCCTGTTGCCGGACCCCCAGTTACGATCAAATCGCCTTTGGTTGGTGCTGGTAAAATCAACACCGACGTTCGACGTAAATTTAAAATTCTGAAAGGGTGAAATCTCTACAAAAAACTTTCCAAACAATCGGTTGCTGATATTTTCATTGTTGTTATAGGCAAGCATCCCGACAGGACTATATCCGTCGCCAAAGAGATCATACCGCTCGGGTTTATCAGTATACTCGCCATTTGAATCATAAATGGGAATAGCAGGAGTCCTGAAAAATGCATACCGGATCACACTGCCTCCGTTTCCGCCAGCACCATCTCCTGAACTTCCAATAAGGTCGGTAGTTGCTTTTGTTAAATTCAAGTTGACACCTGCCTTTAACCATTTTTTGACTTCTGTGTCAATGTTAATCCGGCTGCTGAGGCGGTTGTAACTACTATTTTTGATAATACCCTCCTGATCAAAATAATTTCCGGAAAGAAAATATCTTGTTTTTGCATCGCCGCCACTGATTGACAGGCTATGTGATTGCAGAATTCCATCCCTTAATATTGCATCAACATAGTCGACATCCGAAAGTGTTGCCCGTAAATCTTCTGTAATCAGCGGACGATACAGTAAGGGGTTTTTAAGAGCGTTATCATTCGTAGCAGCTTCGTTGTAGATGGTAACGTAATCATTTGTATTGGTCATATCAATCCTGCGGCTGGGAGATTGAACACCCACCTGCGTACTAATCTGAATTTTTGGAGTGTTCCCTCCTCCGGATTTAGTCGTTACGATTACCACACCGTTGGCAGCTCGTGATCCATATACTGCCGTAGCACCTGCATCTTTTAATACAGTAATACTCGCGATATCTTGTGTCGACAAGGAATTAATGTAGAT
>JAYSOP010000407.1:0-3457 GCA_043722905.1 Chryseolinea sp. | reverse complement strand
CCTGCAGCATGATCTTCCATCTCCACAAAAGCGAATCCCCTCGGTTCACCTGAAAGGTTGTCTTTAATGATTTTTACTGATTTTACTTCACCAAATTCTGAGAAAAGCGTTCTCAATTCAGTCTCACCCGCCTGGCGGCTGAGATTTCCTACATAAATGTTCATTCGTTATTAATTGTATAAAAGGTTAATGTTGAGGTAGTTCAGGCCGAGATGCAAGAAACAGAACGGATAACGGAAGTACCAACAGAGAAACAAAGATCGAATTTATTACCGGGATTTGAAGGATGAAGTTACTTTTTTGACAGGATTATTTTCCAGATAGCGCAAAGAAGCCGGGAGAATTTTCAAATTTTTTTCTATAGCCAACATAGCTAAAACCGTGCCGCCCGGGCTTTTGTTCCCAGAATAGATAAGAATAGTAGCAAAGAAAGTATGCAAATTAATCCACCCAGAGAGGAACAACTAAACTTCCAATGCCTTATCAGTTATCCTTAGCACCCGATAACAAGACGAATTGAATAATCTTCTTGAGTGAAAGAACCTGATCTACCGCGCCAGTGTTGATAGCAGCCCTGGGCATGGCTATATATTCAGCCTCATCAGGGTCCTGGGCAATCGTAAATCCGCCGTTTTTATGGATCGCTAGTATTCCGTTCGCCCCATCGCTGTTGGCCCCGGTTAAAATAATTCCAATCAATGTTTTTTTATACACCTCCCCCGCGGACCTGAATAATACGTCAATAGATGGCCGGCTGAATTTCACGGGCTCGTCGGATGTCAAAGAAAATGTTTTGTCCATTTCTATCAGGAGGTGGTAATCCGGCGGAGCGACGTATACATTGCCTGGGTTAATAGATTCTTTTTCGTCTGCTTGTTTAATATTCAGCACGGCCTTTTGTTGTAGAATTTCCTCAAGCAGCGTGTCATGATTTTTCGATCTGTGCTGGACTATAATAATAGGAAGGGAATACTGGACAGGAAGACATGATAAGACTTCAGAAAGCGCGCGCAGCCCGCCGGCCGAGGCGCCGATTACAATAGCCTGGTACGCACCTTTTCCGTCTGTCATCCACACTTTCGCCTCTCAGATCATAGCGATTTTATAAAAATTTTTTCCTTTTTATCAAGCACCTCAAAGGAGGTTCTTTTGTCATAAAACGACAGCGATTCTTTATTTCCCAGCGCTAAAATACCAAAGGGACAAAGGCTGTCATAAAAAAGATTAAATACCCTATTCTGAAGTCTCTGGTTAAAATAAATTAAAACATTCCGGCACATGATCAGTTGAAATTCGTTGAAGGACTGATCGCTCGCAAGATTGTGAGGGGCAAAAACAATATTGTCTCGCAGGCTTTTAACGAATAGCGCTGCATTGTCATGAGTGATGTAGTATTGAGAAAAATCTTTTTCGCCTCCTGATGTAAGGTAACTGGAGGTATAAGATTTCATTAAGTCCAATGGAAAAATTCCTGCTTTTGCCTGCTGAAGCGAATGCTGATTAATATCCGTTGCGTAAATCAGGGACCGATCCAGCAAACCGGATTCCTTTAACAAAATGGCGACAGAATAAACTTCCTCACCCGTTGCACAACCGGCTACCCAGATTTTGATAAACGGATAAGTAGCCAATCTTTTTATTACGATGTTCCTGAGACTGGCGTAAAAATTCGGATCTCTGAACATTTCAGTAACGGTCACGGAAATGTTGCGGATAAATTCCACAAAAACCAATTCATCTTGCAATAGTAATTCCGTAAGGTTTTTCACGGAGGCGATGTTACGCCCATTCATGAAAAACAAACTCCTCCGTTTAAATGAGGCCTCGGCGTAATCGGTAAAGTCATATCCGTACTCGACACGAATGGCATCAACCATCGTTTTCAGTTCTGCGGATGTTATTGATTCTACATTTCTTACAACCATTTCACCATTTTGCTAATAAAGCTTTTCAGGTCAACAGGCTTTGGAATGTAATCCGAGGCGCCTGCATCCAGACATTTTTGGTCATCTCCCTTCATGGCACGCGCAGTGACGGCGATAACCGGAATGTTTTTTAATAAAGAATCTTTTTTCAACGCGCTTAATACTGCGTATCCATCCATAACAGGCATCATAATGTCCAGTAAGATCAGGTCAATGGTTTTACCACTTTTCAACAATTTCATGGCGGATTCACCACTGCTGGCAGTAAAGACTTTCATTTCCAACAGATCAAGGTAGCTGGATAGCGCAAAACAATTCCGCTCGTCGTCGTCCACGATCAAAACAGATCTATTTTTCAATTTATTCTTCATAAACATCCTTAAGCGTATAACCAGACGCGCATCAATGACAATAGTTGCTGAATATTCACGGGCTTGGCAATATAATCTGACATTCCTGTTGAAAGGCATTTTTCACGGTCACCTTTCATGGCTTTCGCTGTTAACGCGATGATAGGAATTTTTTTCAGGTTTTGCAGTTGCCTGATGGACCTGGTCGCTTCATATCCATCCATTTCAGGCATCATTACATCCATCAATATAATTTCGATTGATGGATTTTTTTTTAAAACTTCGATGGCTTCCCTGCCATTCCCCGCATTAAAGCACTGCAAGCCTTCCTGCTCAAGAGCGCTGACAAGGGAATACATGTTACGCGGGTCATCGTCGGCAATCAGCACCTTTTTATTTTTCAAGGCCTCATCAGTTTTATGCAGTCTCCTGATAGTGTTTTGTTTCTCTTTCGGTAGTTTTGATTCGATCCGATGAAG
This sequence comes from Chryseolinea sp., assembly GCA_043722905.1. Classification (GTDB taxonomy): domain Bacteria; phylum Bacteroidota; class Bacteroidia; order Cytophagales; family Cyclobacteriaceae; genus Chryseosolibacter. The sequence goes on along the minus strand of JAYSOP010000407.1, from coordinate 703 downwards.
GAACAAAGAAGTTTCATCGAGCAGGCGTTCGTGAGAAAAAGCTGTTTTAAGCACCACAGTACTTGCTAATTTCTCCAACTGGGCATTTTCTGCTTTCGACAAATCTTTGCCTGTATACACAATCACCGGTATCCTGTTAAGATCTTTATTTTCCTTAAGTTTCTCAAGAAAGTTAAAACCTGTCATATCCGGCAGGCCGAGATCAATGATGATACAATCAAAATTGTTTTTTGAAAGAATTTCATACGCCTCCTTGCCTGAGTATGCCGAATAACATTTTACATCGCCATTGCCTATCAATTCCTTCACAGCACTATTATGTTTTTTGTCATCTTCCAGGATGAGTAATTTCTTTGGTTTCCCCGAAACATAATGTTCCAACTTATCAAGTGCCTTGAAAAATGATTCTTTGCTGATAGGTTTCTTAATAAAATCAATGGCGCCGAGCTCGAGGGCATTCTTTTTAAAGTCATTACCTGAAATAATCTGAACGGGTATATGCCTCAGGTCAGGATCACTTTTTAATTGTTTAAGAACCTCTACACCATCTACAACAGGCAACTTCATATCCAGGAAGATCGCGTCCGGATGGTAATGCCGTGCATAACCGAGTCCAATATTTCCCTGGTGTGCGATGATGCCTTTGTAATTGCGCTCATGAACAAATTCCAGTAACACCTTAGAAAACTCAACATCATCCTCC
>JAYSOP010000406.1:0-3172 GCA_043722905.1 Chryseolinea sp. | reverse complement strand
CGAAAAAAATCTTCCCGCAGCCATAGAGAGATCCATGGTTTTTAAAAATTCTTCATCTGTCCAGAGTGTCCGCATCCTCATGCTGGCTTCATCGCCCTCTATGTTTACTGTGGTCGCATCATAGAAACCACCCGGGTGGCCGGAAGTAAAGGAAGCTTTCGTGAATTCACCTTGTTGCAAGAGTGATTCCCGGAATGAAAGTCGCTCGCGATTGATTAGTCCGTTGTTCAACCTGACGAGTACAAGTTGATCGGCTTAAACCCCAGATCTTTATCGCGCATGTACTTGAGTTGCTGTCCAATAAACAACGTTGACATGATCATAAAAGCCGATATGACAAATTGAAAAATCACCAGCGCTTTGCGCACCAGTAAATATTGCAGATGTCCTCTGACTTCTCCTTTCAATACTTTGACGGGCTTGAAGGATGAAAGAAAAAAGGAAGGATAAGCCCCTGAAGCCACCGTGATAAAAAATAACAAGGAAGCCAGGAACATCCACAGTGCATAATTATTGAAAATGTCAGGAATGGATAATCCGAAACTGTCATTAAAAACCGGGATGGTGAGTTGGGCCAGAACGATTCCCAATAACATGGACAAAAAGCATAATAAAAATGATTCGGATAAGAATTGAGTTGCGACGGATCGTTGTGACGATCCCAATGCTTTTCGGATCCCTACTTCCTTCGCTCTTGATGAAGCCTGGGCGGTGGCCAGATTAATATAATTGATCGCGGCCAGCAGGAGTAACAGCACCCCTGTGCTTCCAAAAATAAAAGTATATCGGCGATCGCCGTGAGCAATATTGTTTTCGTAGCGGGTGTCGTGGTTGAAATAAATATCATGCAACGGTTCAAGGGTCAGACCTATTTTGTTGCCTACACGTTGAAAATCTTTCCCGAAATATTTTTCCATAAAAGCCGGAAACGCTTCGTTCAGGGAAGTTACATCATGCGGGCGATCTACTTTCACATAGGTATTAAAAGCGTTGCCCCACCAGTCGTTGTGCCAGTCCTCTCCGTCCAACACACTCAAGGAACCCACCGCATCAAACTGCAGGTGTGATTTTCCTGGTACATCACCCAAAACACCGGTTACCATCATATCATACTGATCATCCATCCGGATGATTTTGCCAATGGGATCTTCAATTCCAAAATATTTTGCAGCGAGGGCTTTCGAAATAACCAGGCTATTTCCATTTTCAAGAACGGATTCGGCCGCGCCCATAGCCAGGGGGTAAGAAAAAAACTGGAAGAAATTTTTGTCGGCCAGCAAAAGTTTTTCTTCTATGAAAGATTGGTCTTTATACCGGATGAGGCTGTTAAAAGTGAATGCCCTTGTCACGGATTGGATCCTTCCAGGAAAACCTTCCTGTAGCGCCTGAGCAAAAGGGGCTGCTGTAATCCCAATGTTGTAAGGCATGCCATTGATCTGCGATCTGCGGATGACGCGATAGATCTTATCCCCGTCCCTTTGAAATTTATCATAAGAAAGTTCATTTTGAATAAAGAGAAAAATCACGATACAAGAAGCCAGACCAATGGATAATCCGGCCATATTCAAACCTGTAAAAAAAAGGGTTCGCGTGAGATAACGGATGATCACTTTAAAATAATGAAAGAGCATAATTACAATTTACAGTACCCATTGCCATGAGCATGCCACTAATTTAAAGGGGTTTACCGACACAATTTAAAGGTTTTTAATCACCCGTATGGATGAAATAGAACACTTATGTCCGTGGGCGGGCAATTGTCAGGATAGGAAGTGTAAAAAAAATAAGGAGATGAGGCAGGAGACGCCCAAATTACGTTTCCCGCAGGTTACCACGCAGCTTCTTCACAAGGTTGTTTTACACCCTTCAAAGTTTGAACTTTGTAGACATTAAAAAAAAATACCCATGGGTTTTCTTTTTGATTCATTTGATGGATGGAAGAAGTTCGCTGAAACATCGGGACAATCTTTGGATGAGGTTGTGCTGCAATATGAGCGCGAACAAAAAGGCAGCAGCAATGAGGTTATCTATGAAGGCCTTTCGCGCGCCTGGGTGGTGATGAAGGATGCGGTAAAGACAGGGCTTGAAGAGGATATGGTCTCCCGGAGCGGAATGATCAACAACGGCGCTAAAAAAGTTTACCGCTATCCCACAGCGGTTTTATCGAGGGAATTTCAGCAACTGATAGCCCGTGCGCTTGCTGCTAAAGAAGTCAATTCATGCATGGGCAGGATCGTCGCCGCGCCTACTGCTGGAGCCAGCGGAATTATGCCAGGAGTGTTGTATACTTTACAAGACATCCACAAAACGGAAGATCAAAAAATACTGCAGGCGATGCTGATTGCTGCTGGAACGGCGTTGATCATGGAACAAAAAGCTTCTATTTCAGGGGCGGTGGGAGGGTGCCAGGCAGAAACGGGAACAGCCGCGGCAATGGCCTCAGGTGCCATTGTGTTTTGTCTTGGCGGAACGATCGATCAGGTGTTTAATGCCATTGCCATTACTGTTCAGTGTATGCTGGGGCTTGTCTGCGACCCTGTGGCAGGCCTTGTGGAAGTACCCTGCGTAGTCAGAAATGCGAGTGCCGCGGCCATCGCAAACAGCTCAGCGCAAATCGCTTTGGCAGATGTAAGCAGCGTGATTCCGGTTGACGAGGTGATTGAGGCCATGGGTGAAATTGGCGCCAGTATGGAAACCCGGTATAAAGAAACAGCATTGGGTGGATTGGCGATGACACCTACGGGGCAAAAAATAGCTAAGCGGGTATTAATCCGTGATATTGAAATATTGCCTGACCAACCTGAAAAATAATTTCTTTTTCCAGGTTGCATCATCAATCCCCGTTAAGGCAGCTTCAGATTGTTTCTTATTTTTTCCAGCAATATCAATGTTCCATAAATCTTCATCCTAATGCTATAAAATCGGTCTTGCCTAAATTCTTTTCATCAAATGGATGAGGATAGGCATACACTTTTCTTTTACACTTGTTAATTCCGAACTTTGGAACATCTCCTATTGCTTCAAATACGACAATATCCCATAATGGTATTTGTCCTTTCGCTGCTTGAATCTGGTATTCACTGTAAACAGGGAAAAAACCTTCGCCTGTTTCATCTTCAACTTTTAGATAGGTTCCTGCGTAATGCGGATCTTCTTTTGGTTTCTCTTTAAA
>JAYSOP010000405.1:0-1517 GCA_043722905.1 Chryseolinea sp. | reverse complement strand
TCAGAATCTGTTCAAATTTTTGTTTCCCTCTACTCACCTTTGGCCATGGCGTTTCCAGAAGATGATTGCTCAACCCGTGCAGCCCAGATGTGATTTTATCGATTCCGGCTTTATAGTTCGACAGATAAAAGAATTCAGTAGGGTTACCCACCAAAAGATTGAAGCCGTTGTATTCACTAGCTTTTGGTTCAATCTTTTTTAAATAATTTTCTGGTGAGATATCCTGTTCCAAATAATTGGAAACCAGTTGTCCACGCGATGGAGCTGTGGGGTTAATATTCTTTGGATCGCGGTAGTTGGTAAGCATGCTTATCTTTCCGGATTTGGTTATCCCCATCCAGGTACCCTGAGCTTCCAAATCCCTTCCACCCACTATATTGGGTTGATCTTTCCAGAAATCGGCAGGGTCAGTTTTGCGGTTATAAAATTCATCGCGATTGGCAGCAATGATGAGTTTGTAGGCCGGATGTTGCTTTAGAGAGAAAAAAATCAGGCACATAAGCATTAAGGCAGACACTTAAATATAAATAACGCGTCAACTTCTACGTGCGAAGTTGGGCAAAAAAAATTTAATATGGGAATTATTAAACGTTGTTGGTTAACAGTTGTTTGCCCGGTGTACGACAAAATGCAGAATTTTGTCTCGGCATCAAGTGTCACAATCTTATATAACAACGATAAGACCTCCGAGGTCTTTTTACTGAAACAATCAGGCCTTGGCGGTTTCAGTCAAATTCCTGCTACCTGACGTTTGTGGCAAAGCATAAATGTCAAAAATGCAATTTGTCGTATACCCTGTTTGCTCGGATGCAATTCAAATTATCGCGGCTAATATTCGACCCACGTTGAGATCGTTACATTAGGGTATTATATTTTCTGTAAACGTAAGACTCCGTTGGAGTCTATCCACGCTCATAATGTCGAAGGGATTAAATATTTAGAGAGCAAGTAAAGTATAAAAACCGACCCCAACGTGGGCCGAATATTATTTGATGTGGTGCGGTAATTATATTTATCCCCTTTCATATTACTAAAAACCCTAAGGGCTCGTTGCTTCAGCGAAAAGACCTTGGAGGGTTTGCGCCAGCCTTGGTTATAAAAACTTTGTTGCCAATTCAGCGCAGGGAATTTGAATTGCCCCTGTTCGCTCACCAACAACTAATTTATTCTGATCTCAAAGACTCAACAGGGTTCGCCAGCGCAGATTTGATGGTTTTGAAGCTCATGGTAAATAAAGCGATGAGTAAGGTAATCACCCCCGCCAAAGCATACACCCACCATTGTATATCTATTTTGTAGGCAAAATCCTGTAGCCATTTATTCATCAGATAATAGCCCAGCGGAAAAGCGATGACGAAAGAAATGGTAACCAGTATTATTAAATCCTTTGAAAGCAAGGAGACTATCTCGCTAACATTGGCACCCAATATTTTTCGGATGCCGATTTCCTTTACGCGCTGCTCTGCCGTAAATGTTATCAGGCCAAACAAACCCAAGCATGCCACGAAAATGGTAAG
>JAYSOP010000404.1:0-4465 GCA_043722905.1 Chryseolinea sp. | reverse complement strand
TATGCTTACCTCTTATCGTCGCTTCGGAAATTCGATGAATTGGAAATTCTTCTCCAGCGCTGCATCAGTGTACCGGGTGTGAGCTATGCCACTATCTACAATGAGTATGGACTGATGCGCGAAATGCAAGGGCAGATAGAGGATGCTATCCATTACTTTAAACTGCACATCAAAAATTCTTTTGATGTAAAAAGTATCGAAACCGCCTCCGACTCAATCAAGCGGTGCGAGCGGAAAAAAGAATTGCTTTAGTCATGACTCACCTTCGGTTAGCAACTGCAATTCCTACCTAATCCCTGAAATAACGCTATTGACCACGACTCATTTACAAGAAAAACACCCCACCTGATACCTAATGTCTAATGCCTAATACTAGTCCACCTCGAGCGCTTCCAAAATATCACCAAGCTGATCATAATTAGTAACCCCTGTACGCGATTGTTTTGATGACTCTAAGACAAAACCAGCGAAGCAAGCATCAGATAACTTCTCGTGTAATTTATCAAGCGATGTTATTTTTATTAAGGCAGGATATGTTCCCGGTAAATCTTTGCAGGTTGTTTGTTCGCCTACGAGTAAATACAAAAAATTAGTATTATCATAAGAGGTGATCGTCGTGATTTCTTCAGACGGGAAATAGACGATGCATGGCAACAGCAACGCCGTGCCGAATGCCTTGAATTCAGCATAGGTTAGCTCAAAATAATCCGGGGCATAAGTTTGAATAATAAAACCAATCTCATCGGCTGAAGTGATTCCATACAATTCAGCAACTATTTTAGGGCCTGAAACCCATCCACGGATTTCCTGAAAAAGCTCCGGCGGAATGTAATCTTCCTGTCCGGGAATGACCCTGAATCCCAGCATTTCTACCCCCATTCCCGAACAATAGCGTGCATCGCTGAGGTTGGAAATCCTGCTAACTTTCACCAAGGCATTTAAAGACATAAGATAATCCCGAAAGAAAAAATAACTTTGTACCGTTTACGTTTCAATCCTGGTGCGGATTTAATGAAAACCCCTTAATCCTTGAAGTATTTCGTTAAGTTTTTAATGGTTTTCGCTTTGATGGCGGGTTGCGAAGGGGAAGAAACTACCCTTAGGGATTCCGGATCAGCCTATTTCCCCTTAATTAAAGGAATTTATCAGGTTTATTCAGTAACCGAGACACTATACTCGGGTTCAAATACACCCGAGATGTTAACCTATGAATTAATGACGGAGGTAGTGGATTCGATCGCATCGGCTGGCGGTTACTTGTACGTTATTAACCGAAGTCGCAGGCAGTCAGAGACAGACCCCTGGGAACCACTGGATACCTGGACAGGAAGGAAAAATTCACGTGAAGCGATTGTTTCGGAAGGCAACACCCCATTCCTCAAGGTGATATTCCCTGTGCGGGAGGGTACCCGGTGGGATGGCAATACCTTTAATACCCTGGGTGAGGACGAATATGAACTGAGGAATGCGGCAGAACCCTATGATGTCGGTGGAATGAATTTTGAGCACACTTTAACCATCGAACAGGAACGAAATGAAGATTTTGTCGTTTTTAATGATACCCGGAGAGAGGTATATGCGATGGATGTTGGACTCGTATACCGCGAAACCATTCAATATGACTACTGTACAGATGACAATTGTCTCGGGCAACAAAAAATAGTAAGCGGAATTGAAGTGAAACAAGTGATCAAGCAATATGGGAAGTATTAAGATTTTTAAAGCCATTGTTTTGATCTGTTGGGTTAGCTATCCAGCATCCGCGCAGGAAAACCGATACATGGTTTTCTTTAAAGATAAAACAGGAATTCCTTTTACAATTGCTCAACCCATTGAATTTCTCTCGCAGAAAGCCATTGATCGCCGCCTGCGACAAGGAATAGATATTTCACCGCAGGATTTACCCCTAAACAACTCCTATGTTAATGGCGTACGCAACGCAGGGGCTAAAGTCTTTTATCAAACCCGTTGGATGAATGGTGTATTGGTTAAGTGCGACCCTGCGGTTATATCCACACTACAAAACCTCGCGTATGTTGATCACGTGGAATTTGTAGCCCCCCCGGCGTCGTCATCCGGTGGCGGGAGAAAATCCTTCAATCTTCACAGAAAAAATAACCATACTGGTTTTGAAACGGAAAATCAACTGCGCATGATCGGGGTTGACCGGATGCAGGAAGGTGAGTACAAAGGGGAGGGAGTAGTTATCGCTCTCTTTGACAGTGGGTTTCCCGGAGTAAATTTAAATTTACCGTTCGCGCATATTTTTTCGGAAGGCAGGTATAATGGTGAAGTAAGCTTTGATTTTGTGCATAATTCTGCAGATGTATTTCAGTATGACGATCACGGTACACAGGTACTATCGGTAATCGCCGCCAACGTTCCGGATGCTTACACGGGTGGAGCCTATGAGGCGAATTTTCAATTGTACATCACGGAAGAAGTCCCTACCGAATACAGGGTAGAGGAATACAACTGGTTATTTGCTGCGGAAAGGGCCGATAGCGCGGGGGTTGATATTATTAATTCCTCCCTTGGCTACTATGATTTTGATGACCCTCGTATGAACTATTCACTTGAGCAGATGGATGGTAATACTGCGGTCGTAACGAAAGCTGCCCAATGGGCAGCAGACCGGGGCATATTGGTTATCGCAAGTGCGGGAAATGAAGGGAACATTCCGGCCTGGAGAATTGTAACGGCCCCCGCGGATGCCAGAGATGTGTTGGCCATTGGCGCTGTGAACAGCACCTTGCAAAAAAGTAATTCAAGTTCCATTGGCCCGACTGCGGATGGCCGTATAAAACCTGACCTTGCTGCATTAGGAGTCGGGGTGAAGGTGGTTAACGCGACTGGACAAATATCTACCGCCTCTGGCACCTCCTTGTCCGCACCATTGGTCACAAGCCTTGCAGCAGGAATATTACAGCGATATCCTGATCTTACCAATAAACAAATCCTGGACCTTTTAAGACAAACAGCGTCTCAGGGCAACAAACCCGACAACGCATTGGGATATGGCATTCCAAATTTTGTGGCCCTGGTCAATTTTAAGGAGCAGGCGCCTCAGACCAACCTGTTCGATGTTTATCCCAATCCCCTGATTGACGATACGCTTATGGTGAGTCCTTTGGATCCTGCTTTGATCGATTCATGTGAAATGGAAATTATTTCTTCACAGGGTCAACGGGTAGGTCAGTATACGATTCATTTTAACTGGCTTAACAGGACTTTTAAAAAAGATATTTCATCGCTGGCCTCCGGGATTTACTATATCCGGATTTTTTCTCAGGAAACGAGACATACCTTTAGGGTGGTTAAGTTGTGATGCAGCAATAGTTCCTTATTTTTGTTGCAAATCCCTGACAGCATGCCCAATCTTCCGATCATTGCGCCATCCATTCTCGCGGCAGATTTTGCCAATCTGGAGAGGGAAATCCGGATGATCAATGACAGTGAAGCTGACTGGATTCACATCGATATAATGGATGGTGTCTTTGTTCCCAATATTTCAATGGGGGTTCCGGTGGTTGAAGCGATCAACCGTCATGCAAAAAAAATTCTCGATGTTCATCTCATGATCGTGCAGCCTGAACGCTATGTGGAAGCCTTCCGAAGGGCGGGTGCTGGAATTATTTCCGTTCATGTTGAAACTTGTCAGCATCTTCACCGTAATATCCAGCAGATAAGAGATCTTGGTTGTAAGGCAGGGGTGGCCATCAACCCGCACACGAGTATTCAGGAATTATCAGACGTCATTCGGGATATCGATATGGTTTGTCTGATGTCAGTTAACCCCGGTTTTGGAGGACAGAAATTTATCGAACGAACCTACCAGAAAGTGACTGCCCTGAAACACATGATCAGAGAATCAGGATCTTCTGCGCTAATTGAAATTGATGGAGGGGTAAACCAAACCAATGCGAAACGTTTAATAGACGCGGGAGCGGATGCCCTGGTGGCCGGAAATTTCGTTTTCAGTTCACCCCAACCGATGGAGGTCATAAAAGGGCTGAAAAACCCGTATTGGACATAACGAGAAAGGAAAAGTCTGGAAACGGTGGTAACGCATAATAATGGGTCCGGCACCCCAATTCTTTCCGTCAGACCTGATAAACCGGCAGGATTTTTGACCTGATTAGTAGGATTAGGTGAAAGAGTAAAGAACGTATTGATACATCTAACCATAACCTGATATGCGCAAAATTCTTATTCCCCTGATGATTCTTGGGTTTACCGCCTGCCAGACCCGGCAGGTTACCCGCCTTGACCCGGCAACACAAATCGACCTGAGCGGACGATGGAATGACACTGATTCCAGAAGCGTGGCCGACCAGATGATCTTTGAATTGTTCGATTCAGAGGCTTTTAAAAAATATGCGCAATCCAAACCCACCAAACCCGTGCTGGTGGTAGGCACGATTCGAAACAAAACTTCAGAACATATAGATCCGGATAATTTCGT
>JAYSOP010000403.1:0-4299 GCA_043722905.1 Chryseolinea sp. | reverse complement strand
ATAACACCGGTGAAGGGGGAATCAGTCCGCACCATACCAAATACGGAGGGGATTTAATCTGGCAGGTGGGTACAGGATATTTTGGTGCAAGGGATGTAGATGGTAACTTTTCGGACGAGGCCTATCAGAAGAATGCTACCAGGCCGGAGGTAAAAATGATAGAATTGAAACTTTCTCAGGGAGCTAAACCTGGGCATGGTGGAATTTTGCCTGGTAAAAAAAACACTCCGGAGATTGCCGCAATCAGATTGGTAAAAGCAGGAACGACCGTTTTCTCACCCCCTTTCCACAGCGCATTTAAAACGCCCCGTGAAATGATGCTCTTCATTAAAAAGATGCGCGACCTTTCTGGTGGTAAACCTGTGGGATTCAAACTTTGCATTGGGCGTAAAAGCGAATTTATATCAATCTGCAAAGCCATGATCGATCTGGATATTTATCCCGATTTTATCTCCGTCGATGGAGGTGAAGGAGGAACCGGGGCAGCTCCCCCTGAGTTTTCAAACTTCGTTGGCATGCCCTTGCTGGATGGTCTTGCCTTCGTCGATAATATTTTGCGTGGCTTCGATATCCGGAAACATATTAAACTGGCCGCTGCAGGTAAAATCCTCACTGGTTTTCAAATGGTACGAGCGATTGCCCTTGGTGCCGATTATTGTAATTGCGCCCGTGCGATGATGATGGCTATCGGATGCATCCAGGCACTTGAATGCAATAAAAACACCTGTCCCACGGGGGTTGCCACTCAGGATCCTACCTTGGTGGGGGGGTTGGTGGTGGAGGATAAAAAAGTACGCGCTGCAAATTTTCATAAACATACCGTTGAAAGTTTTGTAGAACTCATTGCTGCTGCCGGTCTTGATAATCCACGAAAACTTAACCGTCATCAGATTAGCCGTCGAATCTTCATGAATGAAGTGAAAACACTGGAAGAGATTTATCCGTCTATTCCGTCAGGCTGTTTGTTAAACGGAGGTATTCCTGAACGTTACAAGATGTCGTTTGCCGCAGCAAGCCCCGATAAATTCTAAAAAATATGTTTTGTTAAGGAAAGTCTGCATCCTGGCAGACTTTTTTTTTACTATTTTTGAAAAACCAAAGAACTGTGGTCCGCAAATTCTTTCCACTTGATAAGAATTATGTTCTTGAAGAGGCGCAATTGTCTCTGGAGCAACCCTTGCTTCAATACCTTGTTGATTTTGTAAAGATTGAATACCTGTTGCGTTTTAACCCGCTCGGTGTGGTAGATGCTATGACCCAGAACATCCAGCAACACCAGGGTTCCGACTTCCGTCATCTTCACGAATTTTACCTCAACCTCATGGGCGTGTTCCGCTTCAAATTCTATGGGGACAATCAATTGCAATTTATTTTTGAAGGGAAGGACGATTTTTACAAGTATCAGGAGGAATGGACGAAGCAATACAAGCGGTGGATAAAGGATTTTTGTAAACACCATAATTTCTTGCGCGCGGTATTGGATCTTACGGTATTCTACCCGGCGGGCAGTCCGGTACTAATGGTAGATAACAGGATGAACGCGTTTATTACGCAATATCTTGAGGTAAAGATCCATCCCCAAAAAGGTATCCTGCGAAAAATGGCGTGAATACTCGTTTACCTTTCAATAATAAACCGTCTATGGGCTGCTAATGAACCCTCTTTCACATCACATTTTTCAACATATGCCTGCTGGGATCCCTTGATACACCATTCAATAAAAAGCCTAAGGTTATCCTCCTCTCCTTCGGCTTCCGCGTAGACGCTTCCATCCGGTTCATTGCGCACAAAACCCCGAAGGTTAAGGCTATCCGCTTTTTGTTTCGCAGAGGCGCGAAAGAAAACACCCTGGACTTGCCCGCTGATTTTTATTTTGAAATGTTTTTCCACGATCAGTTAATCCGTAAATCACATACAATCAAACATTGCGACGAGCTCAAAAGATATAATCCGTACTCAGGAAAGCTGACTCATGGTTACGGATAATATTACTGATCATCTGCTTGTTAGAATCGGTATTTTTCGTGGCCACAAGCGTTCTGATTGAAAAAACCCTTAAGGCATCAGAAACGGAAAGGGTGCCCTCTGCAGAATCTTTTCTGCCATTGAATGGAAATGAATCCGGACCGCGTTGTGCCTGGGTGTTCAGATTAATGCGGCCTACCTGATTAACAAAAGCATCCATTAATCTCGCTACTCGTTTGGAGTCTGTTCCAAAAATACTTACCTGCTGGCCGAAATTCGAGTTCACCACGTAATGAATGGCTTCCTCATCAAGGTCAAAGGGAACAATGGGAATTACAGGACCAAACTGCTCTTCATAATAGATCCGCATCTTTTCATTTACAGGGTAAAGTACTGCGGGATAAAAGAATGTTTGTTGCACTTCTCCACCATGCTCATTCACGATTTTCGCACCATGTTTCTGGGCGTCCTGGACAAGGCCCTGCAGATATTCAACCTTACCGGGTTCCGGCAAAGGAGTGAGATGGGTACCCTGGTCCCAAGGCATTCCTGGTTTTAGTTTGATTACTTCAGCTTTAAATTTCTCTATGAATTGATCGACGACCAACCTATGCACAAACAATAATTTAAGGGCCGTACAACGCTGACCATTAAAAGAAAGAGAGCCTGTGATGCATTCGGCTACGGCGTTGTCAATATCCGCGTCGGGTAAAACAATCGCAGGATTCTTGGCATCCAGGCCTAAAATAGCTTTTAACCGGTGTGGTTTGGGATGAAGTTTTTTAAGATCATTGGCTCCTTTATTGGTTCCGATAAAAGCGAAAACATCTACTTTTCCGGTTTCCATAAGGGAGCCAACGGTTTCGCGCCCGCGGCCATAAATAATATTGATAACCCCGGCAGGGAAACTATTCCTGAATGCTTCCAGCAGAGGCTTGATGAGAAGTACTCCGTATTTCGCAGGCTTGAATACTACCGTATTTCCCATGATCAGCGCAGGGAATAGTGTGGTAAAGGTTTCGTTCAATGGATAATTGTATGGGCCCATACATAACGCGACGCCTAGGGGTACACGCCGAATCTGGGCCATGAAACCCTGGTCTTCAATTAATTTCGCGGAGTTGCGGTCAAGGTCTTTTAGAGCCTTAATGGTATCAAGAATATAATCACAGGTCCGGTCGAATTCTTTTTCCGAATCTTTTAACGTTTTTCCAATCTCCCACATGAGCAACTTCACGATCTCTTCCCTTTTTGCTCTCATGGCAGTGAGAAAATTTTCAACGTGATCAATGCGTTGGGTCACACTCATGGTAGGCCATGCGCCGTGGCCCATTTCGTATGCTTTTACTGCAGCATCAAGGGCTTCTAAAGATTCTTTTGAAGTTAACAGGGGAGTGTTCCCGATTATTTTTTGTTTAAATTCTTTTCCGTCATGAATACAAACAGGGCTAAGCACAGGGTTGAGGGGGCCATTCCAGATTTTTAGTTCTCCATCAATCAGATATTCACGCTGACTGATCGGCTGATCGATATGATATTGTGTTGGAATGTTATTTTCCTTGGGGAAAATTTGGGCGAGTATTTGACTCATTTTAAATGTCAGGCTTAAGCGTTGGTTGACTGCATAATGTGTACACCGGAAGAAGTCCCAATTCTTTGAGCGCCCGCTTGTATCAAAGCCTCGGCCTGCGCCATCGACTTAATTCCACCGGATGCCTTTATCCCCACATGGGAAGGTAAAGTGTTTTTCATAATTAATATGTGATTGACCGTTGCTCCCGTGGGGGCAAATCCAGTGGATGTTTTAACAAAGTCCGCGCCGGCGTCTGCACAAATTTTACAAGCTTGTTTTATCTCTGAATCAGAAAGATAAGCAGTCTCGATGATTACTTTCAAAACTTTTTCCCGATCGTGCGCCAACTTGCTGCATTTGGCCACTTCGATTTTTGTCCAGGGCATGCCTGTTTTGAAAGCTGACACATTCCATACGACATCGATTTCATCAGCTCCGTTATCGATTGCCCGGCTAATTTCGTCGAGTTTGGTTTCGGTCATGTTGTATCCCAGGGGAAATCCGGCAACGGTAACTAAAATAATTTTTTGAGTACCGATTTCCCGTGCCGCCCGCTTGACCCAAAATGGGGGAACACATATCCCCAGAAACCGAAACTTCCCCGCTTCTTCAACTAACTTATCGATGTCACCAATGGTTAAAACTGGGCTGAGGTTGGTGTGTTCTATTGCCGCCGCTATATTCATGATCACAATTTACATGACGTGGTGAAATAGTGGACAGTCCCGGAAGCTCAATGCTTAAAAAATTTGCCCAGGCAG
>JAYSOP010000402.1:0-3314 GCA_043722905.1 Chryseolinea sp. | reverse complement strand
CATTCGTTTTAACAAGTCCGCCATCTCGTTGGAAGCAACCAAACTGGCCAATAAAAAATAAGACCTTGAAAATTCGGGCTACGGTGGAGTTATCTTTTTAAGTATTTCCTTGTGATCATCCAGGTAAATGAGTTTTCTCAGTACCATATTTAAGTTCCTTAGATTTAACCGCAGAAATTGGAAAGCCGTTATACTGTGTGTTGTTGCAGCTACGGTTTTTTGGTTTTTTAATGCCCTCAATAAAACGTATACGACCAATATCAACTTTCCATTAATCTTCGCGTACGATAACCAGAATTTTATACCGGTAGCATTACTTCCACAATATGTTCGCCTGAATGTAACGGGCAATGGTTGGGAGCTTTTTAAAAGAAGTACGGGTGTTAAAAAGGATCCGCTCGAAATTCCCCTTGAACGGCCCGCAGAGGTTAAGAAGATTGTTGGTAGCGGGTTACCCCCTGTCTTTTCCAATCAGCTTGCAGGTCTTGAAATAAATTTTGTTCTGAGTGATACCCTTTATCTTGACCTTGAACCCAAGGCCGGCAGGTGGATCACGCTGGCAGTTGATTCAATTCAATTCAATCTCAAGGATGGGTTTGGGTTGTCAAGTGAGATTGCCGTCATACCTGATTCAACTTTTATTGAAGGTCCTCAAAGAATAATCACGAAGATAAAAGAACCGATAATTTTAAAAATCCCGCAACGCAACATTGATGAGCATTACGTAGAAACTATTGAAGTGGATTTACCCTTCTCTGAAGTCATTATTCGTCAACCCCCTGTTGTTTCGGTGATGTTTAATGTTGAAGAATTCATAACCGTAAGGGATTCAATAGATTTAAGGATCGAAAATATTCCATCTACCGTATCAGCAGTGATGAATTCAAGAAAAATTCCTGTCACTTTCTCCATACCTAAAAATTCAATGAAGGAGCTCAATATTGATTCCGTTAAAGCGGTGATTGATTTGAAGAATTTTGTCCGGGGAAGGGCAAAAATCCGGCCCCGGGTAAAAGGTCTCCCTCCCTATAGTACAGTCATAAAAATTGATTCAATTACAGTCCGGTTGTAGCGTTGAAAACACCTCTTCAAATTGGCATCACAGGGGGCATTGGGTCAGGCAAGTCGCTGGTGTGTAAAATTTTTGCGCAATTGGGGGTTCCTGTTTATGACGCAGATAACCATGCGAAAGCGTTAATGACCACCGATGGAATACTCGTATCCCTTATTAAAAAAGAATTCGGTGATTTGTCCTACTATCCTGACGGAAGCCTTAACCGAACCTATTTAGGAGACCATGTTTTTTTTAGCGAAGTGAATCTAAAAAAGATCAATAACCTGGTTCATCCACGGGTTTCTCTTGATTACGGGAAATGGTTAATCCTCCATCGGGACAAACCATATGTTTTGAAGGAAGCGGCACTTTTATTCGAGACGGGTTCCTATCGAATGCTGGATAAAATTATTGTGGTGTCTGCCCCGGAAAGTTTACGTCTCAAGAGAGTATTAAGCCGTGATGGGCATCGGACAGTCGAACATTTTAAAGGTATTGTCGAAAAACAGATGCCTGAAGATGAAAAGTTGAAACTTGCGGACTACAATATCGTAAACGATGAAACCAAACTTGTTATTCCTCAGGTATTGTTTCTACAGGCACAATTCTCAGGGATAAATTAATCGCCAAAAAGCAGCCTGAACAAAATTAATACAAGGCTGTTACTGAATAGTTATTTGAAATTTATTATGCGTCTTACATCCGGATCCTACTTTTTTGTATTGTTTACCTGTATGATATTCTTTTCATCCTGCAAATCGAAGAAGAATGAACCTGTTACAGGCAGACCCCGGCAGCAAGGGACGCTTTTGGTTGATGCTTTTCGGGTTCAATTGAGTTCCGTCAGTGAAAATGTTGAGGTTCCCGGAACCCTGTTCCCATTTGAAGAAACGCAGATCCGTGCAGAGGTTGGAGGAAGAATCGTAAGCCTGAATATTGAGGAGGGATCGGAGGTTTCAAAAGGCACGCTTTTAGTGAAGATATTTGATAAGGATCTTCAGGCTCAGTTAAGAAAATTGCAGGTTCAGCTAAAGATCAATCAAAAAACTGTAGAACGTAACCGCGAGCTTCTGAAAATAAATGCCATCAGCCAGCAGGATTACGACCTCAGTTCCCTGAATGTAGAAAACTTAAGAGCGGATATGGAAGCCGTAAAAATTGCCATTTCAAAAACCGATATAAGAGCTCCTTATGATGGAAGGTTGGGATTGCGAAATATCAGTTTGGGTTCCTACATCTCTCCTTCCGATATCGTGGCCACGATCAGACAAGTGGATCAACTCAAGCTGGAATTTTCCATTCCTGAAAAATATGCCAAAGAAATACGAAAAGGATATGCTGTAAAATTTAAGGTTGACGGGGGCACGCAGGAACATCGGGCAAATGTTATTGCAACCGAAAACAATGTTGACCAGACCACACGAACACTTAAAATACGGGCGGTTATAACTGAAAATCACCCGGAACTGATACCTGGAATTTTCGCCAAGGTCAACTTACAAATGGGTAAGGACAACAATGCTTTAAAAATACCTACTCAAGCTATTATTCCCAACGTACGGAATAAACAGGTAATCGTGTTAAGAAAAGATAGTGTGCTGTTTACCATTGTTGAGACCGGCATTCGTGATTCGGCTTTTGTTCAAATTTTAAATGGTCTGAACGAAGGGGATACGGTAATTACTACAGGTTTAATGGCCATCCGGCCCACTACGAAGGTTAAGGTTGCTAAAGTTGTTTCACTCTAAAGGAATGGAGTCTAATTAATAAGTATGAACATTTCAGAATTAAGTTTAAGAAGGCCGGTGCTGGCATTTGTGATGAACATCGCCCTCATACTATTTGGTGTCATTGGGTATGGATTCCTGGGCATTCGTGACTATCCGGTGATAGATCCACCCAATGTAAGCGTCCGGACATCATACTCGGGTGCCAGTGCGGATATTATAGAATCACAAATTACAGAGCCCCTGGAAAAAGTAATCAATGGCATTGCGGGTATTAAAAATATCTCTTCTACCTCCAGTGTGGGTTCCAGTAATATAAATGTGGAATTTGACCTTGGCGTAGACCTTGAGGCTGCTGCGAATGATGTGCGCGATAAAGTTTCGCAAGCCCAGCGTTTCCTCCCTCAGGATTTAACCAGCCAGCCAGTTGTTTCTAAATCAGATGGATTTGGGGAATCAATCCTGGGCGTGACTGTACAAAGTAATTCAAGAAATTCACTGGAGCTAACCGAGTATGTTAACAATACGCTGGT
>JAYSOP010000401.1:0-2568 GCA_043722905.1 Chryseolinea sp. | reverse complement strand
GGGCGGAGTCGTCTTTAATTCTTCGAAATCAACTCCCGTAGCCAGCGATAATGTCCAGCTGGAGATGTCGTAAAAAAGACTGTCTTGAAATTGCGTCCGCTTCTCAAACATTACTTTCAATAATTTGTATTGGAGTTGATCCATCGGAATGATAAAACTCGACTCCGCCTCAAACATTTTCCCATTAATGGTTTGGTCATTCTTTGGTTTATGAAAAGCAATTTCATGACGCGTTAATAATTCTGTGAGAAAATGGAGGCGGGCTTTATCCTGTCGGGAACCGAATATGAGGGCTTTTACAGGATCTTTATCGCTTTCAATTGCTGCATCCCTGTAGAACTGCCGCTGGAAGTTTAGTAATTCTTCGCGCAAGGCATTTACTGCCTTGAGCGAACTCATGGCAGTGGTAAACTGATTGCGGATAGTAAAAGGAAAACGGAGCAATCCGTTGTCACTTTCCTGCGCATGTCCTCGTGAACTTGCCTGTTCAAAAA
Source organism: Chryseolinea sp. (assembly GCA_043722905.1). Lineage (GTDB taxonomy): Bacteria > Bacteroidota > Bacteroidia > Cytophagales > Cyclobacteriaceae > Chryseosolibacter. Next base: position 2,074 of record JAYSOP010000401.1, on the reverse strand, counting down.
GAATTCCTACGGCTCCCTGAGCATCCGGAAAAGTAGATCCCTTCCCGTAGTAATAGTCATCGTAACCCTCCTGTGTGTAGTAGAGCGATCCAATTTTATCGAGTGCCAGCGCGTGAAACTCACCCATTTTTCTTGTCAGCTCCTGATTTTTAGGAGGGGTTATCGGATGTGACCTTGATGGCACTCCTGGTTGAAAGAAAAAAGTGGAGTTGGTCCCCATTTCATGATGATCAGTCAGCACGTTTGGTTTCCACTGATGGAATTTTTTTAGCCGCGCTTGTGATTCAGGTTGTTGTGCCACGAGCCAATCGCGATTCAGGTCGAACCAATAATGATTCGTTCTCCCACCCGGCCAGGGTTCATGATGTTCCATATCATTGGCATCGGGTGAAATCGCTTTGCTTTTATTTGCATTAACCCATGACGAGAATCGCTGTAAGCCATCGGGGTTGAAGCTGGGATCCAAAAGGATGATGGTGTTTTCCAACGCTTTTTCAATTTCTGGTCCTTGCGCCGCGGCAAAGTGATAGGCCATCAGCAAGGCCGCATTGCTTCCGCTTGCTTCATTGCCATGAATACTGCATCCCAAATAAAAAACAACAGGCATTAATTTAGTATTTAACGCTCCCGATTTTGTAGGATCTGTCAAAGCAATATGCTGCCTTCGGAGGTTTTCAAGGTTCTGGTGGTTTTGAGAAGATGTTATGGTAAGTAAAAGTAAGGGTCTTGCTTCATATGTGTAGCCGGTTACTTCCAATACTATTCGATCAGAAGCTTCATCTAATGTGTGCATATACGACACCAGCCGGTCATGCGACACATGATATTCACCCACCTCATGCCCTATTACAGATTTTGGCGTGGGAATATCCGCATTATAAGTAACCCCTTGCGGAAGATAATACGAAAGACCTGGTTGCGCGTGTGTGGGAGTGTTGGCCCAAATAAATAGGAACACCAGTCGTATATATTTCAACATTTTTCAGAGGTGATTTGGAAACGATAATGGCAGCAAATTGAATGAAAAGATGGTAGTTGAACTGTTGGCATCGACAATGTTACTGAATTGTATATAAAGATCTCTAATAATTAAAGTTGTGGTAAAGATAGTATGTTGATAAAGCGATAGTTTTGAGCAACCTAAATTAATTTTATGAGGAACATTCTACGAAACTCGATCCAGATCATTCTAATGGGATTAATTTCCACCTGCGCCTTTGGTCAGGTGGGTTCGGTAAAGGGATCGGTTCAGGAATCCGAAATGGCGGAGCCTGTAGTTGGCGCCAATATCATCCTTAAAGGTTCCGCCGTGGGAACGACAAGCGATGTGGATGGTAATTTTATCTTAGAGGGAATCCCATTAGGTTCACAGGTCTTGGTTATAACCTTTATTGGCTACGCGCCGAAGGAAATTTCTGTTAACGTTCTTGCGGACCGTACAGTAAATTTAGGCTTAGTTAAAATTTCCAGCGAGGCGATTGGGTTGGACGAAGTAAGTATCATAGCCTCTATGGCGATCGATAGAAAAACACCGATAGCGGTTTCTACGATAACCGGTGCAGTCATCGAAAGTAAAGTTGGCAATCAGGAATTCCCGGAAATACTTCGGAACACCCCTTCTGTTTACGTGACCAAACAAGGCGGTGGTTTTGGTGATTCAAGAATTAATGTAAGGGGTTTTGATCAGCGCAATACGGCTGTGATGATCAATGGAATTCCTGTAAATGATATGGAAAATGGCTGGGTTTATTGGTCTAACTGGGCAGGCCTCAGCGATGTTACCAGTTCTATGCAGGTGCAACGTGGATTGAGTGCCTCGAAACTTGCCGTTTCCTCTGTTGGTGGCACGATCAACATTATTACGAATGCGGCGCAGATGCAAAAGGGCGGCAATGTTTCCTCGTCTATTGGAAACGACGGTTTTTTTAAATTTGGTGCCGTCTATTCCACCGGCCTTTCTGAAAAAGGTTGGGCGTTGAGTTTACAAGGCACCCATACCAGAGGAAATGGATATGCTGATGGAACTGAATTCAGAGCGTACTCTTATTTTGCTTCTATTGCTAAAGTAATAAAT
>JAYSOP010000400.1:0-3448 GCA_043722905.1 Chryseolinea sp. | reverse complement strand
GGGTGGATTGAAAATAGCCTTACCTGGCTTGATTCGGGAATCAACGCAGGGGCCGTTGCCGTAAAAATATGGAAGAATATTGGCATGGTATATCGGGATAAGGACGGCAAACTTATTATGATCGATGATCCGAAGTTTAACCCGATATTTAAACTTCTGGCGGACCGGAAAGTTCCCGTTTTCGGACACCTGGGAGAACCTAAAAATTGCTGGCTTCCCCTGGAGGAAATGACGACCAATAATGATAGCAGTTATTTTAGTCAACATCCCCAGTACCACATGTATCAGCATCCCGAGCTTCCCTCTTACGAAGCGCAGATTGAAGCCAGAGACCGCATGCTGGAGAAAAATCCTGATCTCGTATTTGTAGGCGCCCACCTGGGCAGCCTGGAATGGGATGTCGATGCTCTAGCCCAGAGGTTAGATCGTTTTCCCAATATGGCCGTTGATTTGGCTGCGAGAATGGGTCAGGTCTTTTATCAGACTTCAGCTCATAGAGAAAAAGTCCGTAACTTCTTTATCAAGTATCAGGACAGACTTTTGTACGCAACCGATATGGGAGATGAAGGTCAGGGAAGCGTTGAAACATTACGTCAGACCATGGATGAAACCTGGAAGAGGGACTGGCGATTTTTTGTGACGGAAGAAAGCATGACGAGTGACCTGGTAGACGAGGCATTTCAAGGCCTTCGCTTACCCAGCGATGTTGTGGATAAGATTTATTATCACAACGCCAGAAGGTGGTTTCCTGTGTTTAAGAGCGATCCGTCAAATCAACCACAAGCTAAGGTGAAAACCACAGACAGACTTTAACTATTCGAAGGTAAATGGTTCGACCTCTTTGTAATGTGAATATACTTAACGGGTCTTTTTTTCCAACCTTTTGGCCATAGCACGTCGTGTCGCATATAGCTCTTCCAGGTTGCGTGAAAATGAGCTTACATCAATCACCAGATTCCGTACTTGTGTGTCTGCAAATTCTTTTTCGCCGGCTTCTTTTAACATCCATAGGTATTCATAATCCTCGATACCCTCGCGTAGCAGTTCAAACCTGATCGAGGAAACCGGTCCGTCGATGTTTGGTTGACCTGTATATTGTTTTGTAAAATCTCCCGGATACAAGAGCGACCCTTCACCATTCAACACATTGCCATCGCTGCAGACAAACCCGGAAATAAAGGTGACGGCATCCAGCCAGGGATTGGGCGTTTCCTCCCAGAAATTACAGGCCCAGTACAAAATCCCATCCATATTATAGCGCGCAGTTATCCATGGTACCATCACCAGGTCCAGGGCAGGCGCATCGATAAAATAATTGGGTTGAGGATAAACCTGATCGCAGGATATATACCAGGTCATCTCTCCGCCTTTCGCCTGTTCCTCAAGAATGGCCTGTTTAAGTTGTGGATTATTCATACTGTTTCCATGGATTGAGAAATTATCCACATGCCCACGTAATGTTCCCCAGTCCTGATTATTTTTATCCGGAAGGGGGGACTTGGTTGACAAAAACGGAACACCTGTTGTTGATTCGTGTACCATTTTTGCCCATTCACGGGTTTCCTCGAAATCCTTTTTAGTATTGGGTTCATCGATCGGACTGTTAAACACAAGCCTGTCTTTCCATCCATGTTTATCAAAATACGACTCCACTTGTGAAAGATAGGATTTTACCTTCTGGTTGAAACTTTTAGAGAATGGTTCGGCGCCAATCTGGCTTTTCAAATTGTAAGGATAGGCGTTGAGCAAGACCCGTTTGGTTTCAAGTGTGCTGAGATAGTATTCATACCGGGCATCATCAAATTTCAATTCTACTTTTTCTCCGGTGACTTTAATTTCTGGTTCGAGAGGATCATTAAACCAGGGTTCCATTCGATGGCCATAGAGAAATTCGTAATAGTTCTGGGTCAGTCGTTCAACTTCAGGGGAATTGGAGGGCTTATTATAAAAATCGGCTAACTGACCTTTTGAGACATTCATATAAGTGATGAGGTGGGTTTTCTCAGGAAGGGAAAAATTGTAAACCTCAACTTCAAGAGTCAGTGTCTCCAGCAGTTTTCCATTTTGTAATATTCTAATCGTGCCGGAATAAATGCCCGCTTCCGTGCCTGGCGGAATTGCGAGATCCACCCACACCGGACGGTTCGACACGACGGCATATTGAGCGTCCATGCTGAATGGTTCCTGAATAGGAGCCAGGGCGTCGGGCCAGTATCCCGTTGCACCCACAGGACTGGACTTTGCATAAAGCATAATATAATGCTCCAGATAAAAATTAATTTGCTGTAGCGAAATTTGTTTTCCTTGCTGCGAAGTAAGCTGGGACCCCTGTATAAAAAACCCTTCTGGTGCCCTGGGCCTGCGCCCCTCAGGAATAGGCGTAGTAATAACTACCTGAAACGGAACGTGTTCATTAGCGGCCGCTGCCAACCGGATTTTTTTATCGGCGCCGGACCAAATAAGGTTATCATTTTCGATCCTGTCTTCCGGCCGAACTTTTTGTTCTGCTGGTACCACCCATACCGAAACTTTGCCGCCAATCACCTCCTTCGTTTGATTACTTGCGGCGCCTGATTTTGTTATCTGTGTAAAGGCAACGGAAATGTTTCCGAATATCAAGCCGGTAAGAAGCGATGGATACAGGAAGTACAATCGATGACGAATGAATTTCGTGAAATAACTAAGCATAATAGTTGGCAATTTTTGCATGGTTTGGAGAAATGTAAAATGGTTAGAAAGGGTTTTCAACCGACCTTCACTATAATTAACCAAATTTTATACTACTTTCATAAGAGAAACAAAATTTTATTCCACGGTTTTACATGTTTAAGAAATATAACTTATATTGAAATCAGAAACAGGTTAACATGAGCGAAAAGTTGCCCATATTGAACGTCCTTTTTTATTAAGGACGATTCTTCTATTAAATACCTCAGGCAGGTCCTGATTGTCACGCAATGCAGTTAAAAAACTAAAAACAATCTATGGAAAGAAAATTACTTGAATTTTGTCCTGATTACAGGAAGACAAGGGTAATTGTGCAGACAGCAGCGATCTTACTAGCGAGCTTCGGCGCACTCACCTTGCAAGCCCATGCAGAATTTGATTTTACCAAGTCCATTAAAGGAGAACTTGTTACGGCAAAGAAAATAGCGGTTACCGTTTCAGGTAAAGTAACTTCTGAAAGAGGTGATGCCATCCCCGGGGTGAGCGTTATTGAAAAAGGAACTACTAACGGTACGGTTACCGATACCGATGGCCAGTACACTTTTTCGGTTTCGAATGAAAATGCTACAGTGGTTTTTTCTTTTATCGGATATTCGAACCAGGAAATTCCTCTTAACGGTAGGGCTACTGTTAATGTGACCCTCGTGGAAGATGTGATATCGCTTGGTGAAGTTGTCGTAGTAGGATACGGAAGCCAGCGCAAAACCGACCTCACGGGAGC
>JAYSOP010000399.1:0-2316 GCA_043722905.1 Chryseolinea sp. | reverse complement strand
TGGAATTGCATTACCGTTGGGATGCCGATGGTGTCGTAAATTTTGGAGAAACGTCTTTTCATAAAAACGCTGCCCCGGAACGGAGAATGGTCAGACTGGCTACCATTCATCACCGCCCGAAAAACAGCCAGTCGTCTCACGATAACCTGGTAAAATTTTCTGAGCTCATTGCGAGAGCTGGAGCGCAAAAAGCTGATATAGTATGTTTACCGGAAGGTGTTACCATTGTCGGCACCGAACATGATTATGTTTCGGGTAGCGAATCTGTGCCTGGCCCTACTACTCAATTCCTTGGAGAGGTGGCGAAAAAAAATAACTTATACATAGTTGCTGGCCTACTCGAAAAGGAGGGCGACGTAGTTTATAACACGGCTGTGCTGATTGATCGGGCTGGTAATCTGGCGGGGAAGTATCGCAAAACAAGTTTACCAAGAGAAGAAATTGACGGCGGTGTCACTCCTGGAGACTCGTTTCCAGTATTTGATACAGACTTCGGACGCATTGGTATGATGATCTGCTGGGACGCCAGTTTTCCAGAACCGGCACGGGCACTTGCCCAACAGGGTGCGGAAATTATTTTCCTTCCTATCTGGGGTGGCGACCTGAAACTCACTATGGCGAGGGCCATTGAAAATCAGGTTTATGTTGTATCCTCTACCTATGATATGATCAGTGCGGTCTTTGGGTTGGAAGGAGAAGTTTTAAAAGAAGCCAAAGATGATAATCCCGTTGTCGTGGTGGAGGTAAACCTCAATCAGCAAAAATTGTGGCCCTGGCTGGGCGATTTCAAAAACAGAATTCCAAGAGAAATGCCTTCCCAGAAGGCTATTAGTTATAAATCAATTAATTAAATCGATCTTAGTCCTCTTAGTTCGAATGCGAACATTCCTCATTTCCACAAAGTATTGCATAGGTTGCAAAAATATCCGCAATGGATGACGAACGCTCAGAGCCAGCTTTAAATCTTCCGTTTTTAAAAGTATCAGCTAATCAGAAAATGATCAAAATATGTTCAGCTATTTTATCTGGGATATAAACCCAGAAATATTTTCGACTGCGTCGTTTTCATTGCGCTGGCAGGCCATTTTCCTAATATTAGCATTCGTAACAAGCCGGCAGCTTTTGTTTTACATCTATAGTAAGGAGGGCAGAACCTCCAAAGAGGCTGGCCAACTAATCACCATAGTCCTTATTTCCGCCTTGCTGGGAGCCAGGATAGTGCATGTTATTCTTTATGAGTCAATATTATTCTTGTCAGATCCCCTTGAAATCTTTTTTCCATTTGAATTCCAACCCGACTTTATATTTACCGCTAAAGACGGGTTTTCTCTCCATGGTTCAGCGATCGGAGTTATTATTGGAGTCTGGTTTTATAGCCGGAGAAAAAGCTTATCTCAACAATTTCTTCCTCTGCTGGACAAAACTACCATTTTAGCGGCTCTTAGCGGGACACTTCTTTTCACAGGTAGTGCATTGAATTCGGAAATCATTGGCACTCCTACCAATTCTAAAGCAGGGACCATATTTATTAGTCGCGTCACAAAAGGCTTAACAAAAGTACCCTGTTGTATTATGCGAAATCCCGGCGGGAATAATCCTGTGCTTTCCACTACTGTAAAAAAAGATAATGCTCAAATACCCGAAACGAGAGAAGGTTTTCAACGAATACTGATGTATCTGTTTTTTGATTCAGGCGCCAACGAAAAAATGGTCAATGAATTTCTTATAGGAGATGTTAAAGCTTATCTTTTTGATATGGATCATATTGTTCATGAGCCGGGTACCGAACCATTGCATTTTACAATTTTCATCGAACGTGACGGCAACTTTATTGCCCGGCTGAAGACCATCGGAATTGCAAGGCACCCAGTCCAGATTTATGAGGCAATCACCTGCATTATACTTTTCTTCATTCTTTTCTGGCGGTGGCATAAATTAAAAACAGACCTAAAACCCGGACAAATTCTCAGTTTTTTTATGATTGGATTCTGGCTTGCCTATTTTCTTTATGGATACATTAAGGTAGATCAAACTGTACTGGTCGCCGGATTAAGTCTGAGCGTCGAGCAAATATTGAGTCTTCTTTTAGCATCGGCGGGGATCTTTACTTTAGCTTTCCGACACAAGGGATTAGTTTTCCAGAAGTCCTAAATCAATTTCTCTGACATTTCCCATGGTGTTAAACAATTTGACAGACCTTACATCGGGCATTAACTTTATCGATCGAGAGGAACTTGAGAGATAATTGGATCCATAATAGAATTCATGCTTATACACGCTGCCGTTGGCCCGGGTTATCAATGCATAAGCATCGTC
>JAYSOP010000398.1:0-2531 GCA_043722905.1 Chryseolinea sp. | reverse complement strand
GTTTGATCAGGTTCATTACTTGCGTATCACCATAGCCATAAATTTCTTCACGTCGCGAAAATTCTTTGAAGACATCTGAGAAACTTGTTAGACCGCTATTGTAAATCGCTTTTAGCGTCCTTTCCGGACGGCCCGGAGTATCTTGTTCAGGAAATCGGTCTATGTTAGCCTGGATGATTTCCTGCAGGTATAAAAATACTTTGCTGGATTGCCTGGATAGGTCAATGAGAGAAATGGAATCATTAGATGCGTAGGCCTTCCAAAGCTTGATCCCAAGATCCACATCGGCGTGCGTAAATTTTTCTCTGTTGCTCAACGCGCTCAGGAGTTCTTTTTCTGAGGCCTTTCCAAAAGTTTTCCACTTTGACATACTTTGATCCCTAAAAGGAAAAACTCTGTATAAATTATCGGTCAGTCCACGGTCATGCAGGTAGGTTATGAAGAACCAATAATTTGTTTGACAGAATAGGTCATTTTCAAACCAAAGGTTAATCTCTGTGCCTTTATCCACCCGGTTCAGTGAAGTAATCTCTGATACAACGAGTTTATAATAGTTCCCCTCCTGTTCTGGGTAATTTTCTGAAATAAATTTCTCCCTTAAATCCCAAAAAGCATCGTTGATGGTTGGCGTACTGGGGCCGTCCATTAAACATTCTCTGCACACAATCCGACGACCTTTGATACTGGTTTTTTGAAGAAGATTTTCCAGTGCGTCTCCGTTGGTGATGTGTAAAATGTTCATTTGTTTTATCTTCCCCGATATGAAAAGTTCTTGTTAGAGATGACGTGCGCTTACAATCCTATAAATTTTACCATCGGGCATCGTAGATAAATAGATTTCTCCTTTCTGGTCTTTTCCAAAACGCAGACTCAGCCTTTCATCTTCACATAGCGCCTTGAATGAAGTTCGCTTTCCATTAAGGGATATATGCCATTCTTTCATCTGCGTCTGGACCCCTGGTTGCAGATTCGCCATCTCTATATAAAAAAGTCGGCCGTTGACCATGTCGCCGAACAAATATTTTCCCGCTAGCTCCGGTACTGACGAACCTGTGTACTCAAAACCTCCGACAATCGCATTACCCTCATCGTGATCGTACTGAGCCACGGGATAAATTGAATTGTCAACGCCTTTATGAGACGACAGCGGAAAAAGATTACGCGTGCTCTCCAACAGATTAATGACAAAAGTTCCTTCTCTGTGGGGCCAGCCATAATTCTGTCCGGGAAGAATTACATTCAGTTCTTCAATATTATGCTGGCCGATGTTGGATGCGAGCATCTGGCCGGATTGACTCCATGCAATGCGATGGGGGTTTCTAAATCCGAAGGCGTAGATTTCACCCAGAGCTTTTGGGTTGCTACTGTTAGCGAAAGGATTGCTTGCAGGAATTCCATACTGCCCATTGATACTGTTTCTGCCCAGGGGGTCAATCCGGAGAATGGAACTCCAGATTGTTTCCGGTCCCTTACTCAGGTGGAGAATACGGTTTTCGGCACTCCCTCCATCGCCGATGCCGATGTATAACAGACCATAGTCTTCAGAGCCGCGTTTAGCCATAGGGTTGAAAACAACCTCCTGCACGCCGTGGGATTGGTTCAGCATGTTCACCCTGAAGAGCTCACGCCTTGTGCCTTTGAAAGGAAAACCTTCCGGATGGTTCGTCTTCCATTCTGACACTACCCATTGCAGCGTTACCTTGATGGTATCGGCATAGTCGAAATCAGCTTTTGCGGAACCTGCGGCCTCTGTGTGAGTTGTATAAAGTAGTCCGTTGTTTTCAAACTCGGGATGAAACGCGAAGCTTCCGAAGCCGGTGGCATGGCCGGGTTTGTCAATAAACTTCGGCATTAATTCCGCCATGTCCATATAGAGAGAAGGCTGCTTACTCAATAAGCGATAAAGTTTACCTCGTAGATCAAGTATAAATAGTTCGCCGGTGTTGGGATGAGGATAGATTTTGGTAATTCTCGTCAACGGTTTCTCCACGCTGGTGGCGGGCATCTGTAATAATAACTCCAATCCAACCTCAAGGTCAGACATTGTTATGCCCTCAGGAATAGGGTTCGCAAGGGGTTTCACATCGCCTACCGTTACTATTTTTTGCTCCGGGGCTTTTTGTGTATGCAAGAATCCGATAATTGATTCAATGTCCTGATCGCTGTAATAAGCAAAGGCAGGCATCACCGTTTTATATTTTGCAAACAGATCTTTAGCACGCTCATCGCCAGACTCAATGAGGGCATTCGGATCTCTGATGAATTTTTTTAACCAGTCTGTAGAAACATTGGCGGTGATTCCGCCCAGAGCAGGGCCAATGCCATCTGCGCTGATGCTATGGCATGCACTACAATTCTGGTTAAAGATGTTTTCGCCCTTGGCGATGGCACTGGAGTCAGACGTGATGTGCCCGGGCCTGGATGAGGGGTTGGAATTACATCCGATGAGCAGTCCGTAAAAGCAGATTAAAATGGCTGTTGAGAGGCGCATGTTTTCATTTTCATCATCATTGTAAATCTATCCATTATTT
>JAYSOP010000397.1:0-2948 GCA_043722905.1 Chryseolinea sp. | reverse complement strand
CCTTGTCGGGCGCCTTTACCATGCTCAGGTTCAGACATCCCTTGATTTTTCTTTAAGCCCTTCGCAGATTTTTATTATTGCCGTTTCAGATGATGTGATTGTGGAAGTTGCCCAGGAGATTATTTTGCCAGACCACGCAATTCTATTGCATACTTCAGGTAGTCAGCCGATGAGCCTTCTAAATTTTGCCGCTGCCGAAAGAGTAGGTGTGATGTATCCGTTACAGACGTTTACCAAACAGAAAAAAATAGATTTGAGCGAGGTTCCTTTTTTTATAGAGAGTGAGGATCCTGAAACAGAAAGGACCCTGCTGACTATGGCAAAGGCGATCAGCCGAAAAGTGCTTAAGATTTCATCGGATGAAAGGAAAGCCCTTCATGTGGCCGCGGTTTTTGCTTCGAACTTTACCAATCATATGCTGGCAATTTCCCGCGATATCATGAGTGACAACAAACTGGATTTCGAGTACCTGAAACCATTGATTGCTGAGACAATCAATAAAAGTTTAAGCCTTGGGCCTGATCATGCCCAGACAGGCCCGGCCAGACGCGGAGACCTTGAAATTCTCGATAAACATCTCGAGTTCCTGCAAAACGATGAAGCGGTCACTGAAATTTATAGAGTAATTAGCCAGCACATTGTAGACCGCTACGGGGAGTGAGTGTTTTATTTCCACACTTAATGCTTACTGCTTACTCCTGTTAACGAGGTTTAGTTTATTTTTTTCATATACCAGAAGGCCTAACTTTACCCTTTCAACAGGTACCACTATGCTTGAGAATATACTGATACGACGGCCCAGAAGAAATCGTAAGAGTGAGGTCATACGTAATATGGTTGAAGAAACATTGGTCACGACCCATGATCTTATTTTTCCGATTTTCCTGATCGATGGCACCAACAAAAAAACTGAAGTTTCCTCCATGCCGGGAATTTTCCGGTTATCAATGGATTTGATGCTTAAAGAGGTGGAGGAATGTATGGCCCTGGGCGTCCGCGCTTTTGATATCTTCCCCGTAGTGGAAGATAAGCATAAAGACAAAACGGCCTCGAAAAGTTATGACCAGAAATTTTTTTATCTCCGGGCTTTGAAGGAGGTGAAAAAGCAATTTCCCGAAGCCTGTATCATGACTGATGTTGCCATGGATCCTTATAGCTCGGATGGCCATGATGGGTTGGTGAAAGGCGGGAAAATTGTGAATGATGAGACCCTGGAGATCCTGGGTAAGATGGCTTTGGCTCAGGCTGAAACCGGAATTGATATTATCGGACCGTCGGATATGATGGATGGCCGCGTTGGCTACATCCGGAATGTACTCGACACAAACGGATTTGCGGAGGTATCAATCATGAGCTATACCGCAAAATACGCCAGTGGATTTTACAATCCTTTTCGAGACGCCTTGGATTCCGCCCCGAAATTCGGAGATAAAAAAACCTATCAGATGAATCCGGCGAACCGCATGGAAGCATTGATCGAAGCGGAACTTGATACAGTCGAAGGGGCGGATTTTTTAATGGTAAAACCTGCCTTAGCCTATCTGGATATTATTCGTTTATTAAAGGATAATTCCGCGTTGCCCATTGCTGCCTATAATGTCAGCGGAGAATATTCCATGATCAAAGCGGCGGATCAAAAAGGTTGGCTTGACGGTGAAAGGGTCATGAGAGAAACCTTGCTGAGCATCAAACGTGCAGGTGCCGACGTTATACTTACTTACTTCGCTAAAGAGTTCGCACGATCCATAAAATAATTACCTGGCTGTTGCCGGATCGATGAGCGACCCAAAGAAAATAGCATTCATTAACAATTTATTTGTGCCAACCCAGAAGGCCCGGAAAGCGAGATTTTCAGTAAAGCCTATCACCCGGCCACGTCCTAACGCAGATATTCCTGCGATGGATGATTCTTTTACCTTCGCGAGATTTTGTTTAGAAATGTATCCGCTCATCAAAGGCGTGGCCGTATAAACGAGCGGATTGCCATATACATTTGCCGCCTTTTCCAGAAAAAGATTATTGCCTTTGAATAAAGACATTCTTTTTTGTAAATAACCGTAAAGCAATGGGTGAGATAGGTCTACCGTTGCCTCAAAGATAGCGCCACTTGTTCTCTGGGCACCGGTAAATTCCTCTATATCTGAATACGCTCTCGATGTTGTATTTCCATTTGCCGCGATGCCTTCATCTTTTTTTACGTTGAATGTTCCAAATCCCGCAGCCTGAAACCAGTTTATGGCGCTTTCTAAACCAATCAATACACCCCCATTTTGAGTCCAGGCTTTTAACCTCTCTTTCGCGGCATCCGTAATAGTGCCATAGGTGCCAGAAGGAAAGATAATGGTATTATACCGACTGAGGTTTGCCGTATTAAAAACACCGACCGGTATCATGGTAACGGGAATTTCAAAACGGGTGTCAAACAGATGCCACATTTCGCCTGCCCCACTGGCGCTAACCCCATCGTTGACAAGCATCGCTATATCAGGCTTCCTTAAAGTTTGAAAGGACTCGCTTCCCAGGCTCGAGCCATTGTAATCCAGTCCTGAATGAAAGGCGTACACATCGATCCCATCTTTCTGAATAATTTCATTGATGAGGGAATCGATTTGCTGTTGCCCTTTTTCCTGAATATTAAGGGGAACCATGATGGCGCCTCGTTCGAATTTTTTACCATTCGCATGATGGAAAGGATCATTGGCAACTTTGATGCGGATACCCCCCTTCAACAACCGATATATAGCGCGGGGCGCAAAATAACCGTATGTTTCAAATACATAGGCATAGTGACTCTCGCCATCCACCAGCTTTCCGGAAGGAAATTTATTTTCCGTTACCTTATTGCCTAAGGGCGGAGTCGTCTTTAATTCTTCGAAATCAACTCCCGTAGCCAGCGATAATGTCCAGCTGGAGATGTCGTAAAAAAGACTGTCTTGAAATTGCGTCCG
>JAYSOP010000396.1:0-3487 GCA_043722905.1 Chryseolinea sp. | reverse complement strand
AGCATTATTCTTTAAAATCCAGGTAAACTTCCCTTATGTCGTTCAGCGAAAGTGTATAAGATTCAAGTCTCATATTCACAAATTCCAACTGCGTGTTATCAATACTTTTTAGTTCGCCAAATAGTACTGTACGGTCGCGCAGCACAATATTAATTTTTTTACCGATAAATTCTTTCAACCTGTTGCTGATCTGTTCAAAAGTGTTTAGCCTTAGCTGACGGGTACTCATAAAGAAGCTATAGGCATTAAGCAATAAGTTGTAAGTATAGAGCAACCATCACGAATTAAATGACGTGTTCGGGTGATAACGGGAAATAGGATTAACATCTGAACGGTATTAATGGGTGCCTGGAAAGGTTTGCGCATGTTGAGTGGATCAGGCTTTGGAATTTAACAAAAGGCATAAAGCATTATCGCTCATCGAAATTAACGAGAATAGATGAAAAATTCTCGTGCTGAAATTAATTCTGGAGGATTTTTTCGTAATTACTCCGGTTTGAGGGATCAATTGCAGTAATGATATCGTAGGCCTGGCGGCGGACCTGGATGTTTCCATCCGAGAAGATATTGGCTAATTCTTTTCCTTTGGCGTCAAAAAAACTGACTACTAAAATAGCGTTTGGGTTCACATCCCTTACTTTTTTGATATCCTTCAATCCATTGAGAATAACCTGCCGGCTCTGATCAGGATTGGCTTCAAAAGAATCCAAACCTTGTCGGTGGTAAGTATAAATGGCTTTGCGCAGATCAATCATCTGAGGGTTGTTAAGATTTTCAACTATCCAATACCGGTTCCGGTTGCTGCCGATTGCTTGCCAGCCCGGAAGGTTCGATTGCTGCGCGTTATTTACGACTGAAAGTGAACGTTGAAAGTAGGGTGTACCACCCAGTTCGCTGAAAGAGTCGTAATCAATTCCAATGATCAGGTAAGCGTACAATGCCAGCATGGAAGTGAGATTGCTGGTAAAGGTATTGTCATTATACTCCAGAGGCAGCGATTCGATATATTCAAATTCCCATTCGCGATCAGCAAAATTAAACAGCAGACTCGTGTAGTTGCTGTTGAATACAGGCCGTGCGGATTGTACCTGTACAGAGGCTGAAAAACTTCCGATCGCAGGCATTTTAGAAATGGTAATCAACAGATTGCAATTGATCTTTTCGTGACTTTTATAGGGATCATTTGTCCATTTTCGGGTATTCATGAACTGCTCGATGGCATTATCCATATCTTTAAAGATACCTGCATCCGAGGTTTGGATCTGCGATGCATTGATGGTTACCGCGCACTTCAGCTCCTGCGTTAAACCAGTCAACGGAAAGCCTAACATGAAGATGAAAAGAATTTTACGCATGCATTTTTTCTATGATGGCCTGGACGATATCTCTGGCAACTTCTTTTTTGCTTTTCAACTCAAAACTGCGGGCTTTGGTTTTTCCGTCGAGGATGGTTATTTTATTGGTATCATGACTAAACCCGGCACCCTTGTCATTCAGTGAGTTTAAGACAATTAAATCAAAATTTTTCCTTTCAAGTTTTGTGAGAGCATTGACTTCTTCAGCCTCCGTTTCCAAGGCAAAGCCTACAATGATCTGCCCGTTGTGTTTCATTTTTCCCAATGACTCCGCGATGTCGTGGGTTTTTGTCAGCTGCAAAGTTAAACTTTCGTCCTTTTTTTTTATTTTTTGTCTGGCCGCCTCCGCCGGCCTGTAATCGGCTACTGCGGCCGATAAAACGGTGATATCGGAAGAAGGAAAAAGAGCTGTGCAGGCGTCAAACATTTCTTGTGCGGTAGTAACCTGTTTAACGCTGATCTTAGGGTGAAGTGTATGCTGATTGGTCGGACCTGTGATTAAATTTACTTCGGCGCCTTCGTGGGCAAGCGCCTCAGCTATCGCAAATCCCATTTTCCCACTGGAGTGATTGCTGATGAACCGTACCGGGTCTATTGGTTCATGGGTAGGGCCTGCGGTGACCAGCACTTTTTTGCCTTGTAACTTTGGCAGGCGATTAAAAAAATCCTCGAGATGGTGAAAAATTTCTTCTGGTTCAGCCATCCTTCCATTCCCGGTAAGGCCACTGGCCAGCTCGCCGAAGTTGGGCTCGATGAGAACATTGCCGTATCCTGAAAGGGTTTCAATATTCCGTTTTGTAGCAGGGTGTTGCAGCATATCCAGGTCCATGGCCGGGGCAAAGAAAACCGGGCATCGGGCTGATAAATAAACTGCCGTCAGAAGATTATCACACATACCCGTGGCCATTTTAGCCAGTGTGTTGGCAGTAGCCGGTGCGATGACGATGGCATCCGCCCATAATCCCAACTCAACGTGGTTAATCCACTGACCGCTTTTGTCTTTGACAAATTCCGTGAAAACCGGATTTTTGGAAAGTGTGGATAGCGTTAGGGGGGTTACAAAGTCCCGGGAAGCGGGGGTCATAATGATCTTTACCTCTGCACCGGATTTTATCAGGAGGCGGGTTAATACGGCAGTCTTATACGCTGCGATACTTCCACAAACTCCTAATACAATTTTTTTACCTTGAAGCATGGACCTGCAATTTAAAGGACATCCTGCTTAAGAAAATTGCCATCCGGCAAGGGTTCTTAATCAAGCTTTTCTTCTAGCTCATTTCTCAACCTGTGATTGAGCTTTTCTTCCAGAAATTCTTCCGTTGCCGTGGTAGTGGGTTTGGGTAAGCGCTCGTAAAATTTAGAAATTTCAATCTGTTCACGGTTTTCAAAAACCTCTTCGAGGTTGTCAACTGTAGTGGCAAACTCCGCTAACTTGTTGTTAAGTTCTTCTTTGATGTTAACCGCAATCTGTCTCGCGCGTTTAGAGATCACAACAACGGATTCGTATACATTACCAGTTTGTGCTGCGATTTTATCGAGGTCGCGGGTAATTACAGATGATTGTGCTGCCATAATATTTAAGAGTTTGTGTGCTTTAATGAATTTACTTTATCTAAACTTTCCGCGTAGAACCTCTCGGCTTCCTTCAAGAATTCGCTATTGGGATACCGATCAAGAAATTCTTTATAATGATCCACAACGGCGCGGTAGCGGTCCGGCTGCTTTGACTGAATGCTCTGTTGAGCGAGTTTGTACTCTGCGGAGATTACCAGGTAGTAAGCTTCTTCAATGTATTTTGAATCAGGAAAATTCTGTTTGAAATTATTCAAGGCAACTATGGCTGCCGTGTAGTATTTCATTTTATAATATTGCCTTGCATTTTCAAATCCTTTTTTCTCCAGTTTAACCTGGGTTGAAAGAATTACTTCCAGGGATCGATCGTGAAATTCGCTGTTAGGATACCGGTTAATATAAGACTGCATGGCGGCCATGGCATCAATGCTGCTGGTTTGATCCAGGTTTGGATTGGGCGACGACTGAAAAAGGGAGAATGCATGCATGAAACGAGCCTCCTCAGCCAAAGTGCTCCTGCCATAAGTTTCATAAAAAGTCTTAAACTGTTCGGAGGCAAG
>JAYSOP010000395.1:0-3632 GCA_043722905.1 Chryseolinea sp. | reverse complement strand
CCGCGATCAGGAAAATGAAGGAAGCACCCTGGCGTATTTAAAAGATTATTATGGATCAGGATATTGGCAGGGATTGTCTACCCGCCTTCGAATAATTGTATTTGATAACTTTCAGTTACAGGAAGGTATGCCAGGTGTTGTCATAGCATCGATCTTTTTTTTCTGCGTCCTTTTGCCCGTTGTCTGGTTAAGGCCCTGGAGAAGAAGGCCTGCCACGGCTATATCAGTGGAAACAGTTTATGCAGGTATTTTTTTTGTTATTACTTTTGGTTGTTACCTACTTGTCCCAGACAAGCTTCCGGGGCAAACGCCAATATTCCAACGGTTTTGCACCATCGTTATGCTCTCCTTTATCATGCTTGCCAGCATCTGGCTAAGTAAGGCGAACATCCCCTGGCTAAAATATTTTGTCATCCTGGTTTCCGTCACTTACACCCTTTTCTGGTTTGAATACATATACGCTTTCAACCAGGCCAACAAAAATTTTAACAAAGCGCTTTTTTCAGGTACCAGTAATGAGGGGAAACTGGCAGGGTTAATTTATGAAAATTCGTACCGGGGCCGGAAAGTGTATATCCACTATCCCAATTATTTCATTATATGGAACCAGGGGATAGCGGCATCAAAAATAATTGATTACCGCTTTGGGGTGGTACGGCGAGTAGCTGCTGAATCTGAACTACCGTTCTATCAGGAGCTGATAGGTGAAAATTATAGTTATCAGCCGCAATACGCCAGAGTAAATTATTTGCTTGTCCGGGGATCCGCCCCGGTAAAACCTGATCGCAACTTATCAGATTTTTCATTACTGAGACATTCTCCTCCCTGGAGTTTATATCAAAGAAACCGATAACATTTCCGTCGTATTGACACAGGAGGCACAACATTTTACCAACGTGGTTAATCATGCAAAAATGATTCGCTGGTATATGGGTAATCCAAATAAAGATCAAAGTCAGGAAATTCAACAAAATGATAAATTTCAACAATTGAATGACCATCACGAATACTCGGAAGTTCTGAAGGGTGACGGTGATAGCACCCTAAACCAGGCCGTGGTTCTAACCACAAAAGAACCTGCGCGTCTGAAGGATTATTTGGCGATGACACGGCCCGATTATTGGCTGAAAAACATATTTATTCTTCCAGGGTTGCTCTTTTCTCTGGCGGTGTATCGCGCGCCGTTGGATTCGGTGCTTTTGATGAACATAATTATTGGCGTCATAGGCACGACCTTTATTGTTTCCGCGAATTATGTGATCAATGAATATCTGGACGCAGATTTTGACAAACATCATCCCCTTAAAAAAGTAAGGACGGCAGTCGTAAGGACGGTCAATCCCTATATCGTTTATGGGTTTTATGCTTTCCTCGCCATCGCGGGGCTGTCTCTTGGAAGCATGATATCCACCAAGTTTCTTGCGGCCTCCGGTTTTTTACTTGTCATGGGAATTATCTACAACGTTAGACCCTTTCGGAGTAAAGAACGGGTATATGTGGATGTTTTAACAGAATCTATCAACAACCCAATCAGATTTGCGCTTGGATGGTTCATGGTGCCGACGGCCATTGGACATTATATCGATAATCGCTGGGATCTGGAATTTTTCGATGCCCTGCCGCCGCTGAGTATTATTCTCGCTTACTGGATGGGTGGTGCGTTTCTAATGGCCACCAAAAGGTTCGCTGAATACCGTCTGATTGGAAACCCTGCCCTGGCAGGAATGTATCGGAGATCATTTCAGTATTATACTGAGAGCTCGCTCTTGATTACTATGTTTTTTTATGCCATTACCTGCGCATTTTTTCTGGGGATTTTCCTCATTAAAAACCGGATAGAAATGCTTATCAGCTTCCCATTTTTTGCCCTTTTATTCGCATGGTATCTCAAGATCGGCTTGCTGAAAAACTCTCCTGTGCAAGGGTCGGAAAAGTTGTGGACGCGCAAATATTTTATGCTCTATCTACTGCTGTTTTCAGGTTTGGTATGCATCCTTATGTTTGTGGACATTCCCTGGTTAAGATGGTTCCTGATTAAAACGAGGAATTAATACCCTAAACAAAGGTTTCTTGCACATTTTCTGAGGCTCGGACAGACGCCAATAGCTGGTATAGTTTTGTATTAGAATTTCTAAAAGATTATCGTGATTGCCCAGGCGCTTCCTGAAAAGTCTGCTGATGTTGAGTCCGGAATCAATTCGCCGTCCCCGATTTATTCATCGACCGACAGTGATTTACAATTTAAAGTTTTCTCCGTTCTGTGGGCCATTGCCTCACTTTTTCACATGGCCCATTCCAGTGTATTTGATACACAATTAAATCTGGCTTTGTTAACACTTGCGGCCCTTACTGTAATTATCAGGCCCTCGCTGCCAGCGTTTATCATACTGATTTCTCTTCAGTTGTTCGATGCTTTTTTCAGGATGCCTTTTACCACCAACCACTGGATTTTTACGGCTTTTGTCAATGTCACCATTCTTCAGGTACTTCTTTTCTTGATGATAAAGCAGCGCACCTTTCACATAAAACCCGGTCAGTTTTACAATACCTTCACCCCGCTTGTGAAAATTGAGGTTATTATCCTGTACTTCTTTGCTGTTTTTCACAAACTCAATTCAGGATTTTTTACGCCCGCCTCCAGCTGCGCAACAGACCTTTTGAGAGCCCAGAATATTGATAAGATCATCCCTTTGTCTGCAGATTTTTTTATGGTCAATGCCTATTTTACGCTGGCTGTTGAATTATCCATTCCAATTTTTCTTTGTATCAGAAAAACCAGAAACGCTGCCGTTTTACTAGGATTATTCTTCCATTGTATTTTATCCTACAGCACCTACAACGCTTTTTACGATTTCTCCTCGATGGTCTTCGCGGTTTACTTCCTATTTTTAAACAAGGGGTTTAGTCGCAGCCTAAAAGAATCCTGGTTTTCCGTAAAGTCTTTTAAAAATTCATTTTTCGAAAAGTTTTCTTTCAAACGAATCCTTTATTCAGGTCTGGGGGTTTTTTTTCTTTTAGGAGTGATCTATGTGTTGAATAAAAAAATGGATACTTTCCAGTCTGTAAACCTGTATTTTTTCTGGACTGTTTATAGTATCCTCTATACAGGGTGTTTCTTGAAATTTATGATATCCCGCCAGGAAACAAAACAAGTTTCCGAAAACACTTTTTCAATTCCTCATGGGTCTTTTCTGGTTTTACCCTTTTTAGTTTTCGTTAATGGAACCATACCTTATCTCGGACTAAAGACAGAAAATTCTTATGCGATGTTTTCCAATCTGCGAACAGAAGGGGGCAAAACGAATCACTACATCGTTCCAACTGGTGTACAGGTATTTGGTTTCCAGAAAGATGTGATAGAAATCATTTCCTCCACTGACCCGGGGTTACAAAAGCTTGCCAATGAAAATAAAGCGCTGGTCTTATTTGAATTCAGGAATTACGTCAACGAGAGAAAACCTGAAAAAATTGAATACCTCCTGAATGGTAAAAGACACAATTTTGTGAGAACTGAAACCGGTGCGTTGAAAGCTTTGGGAAGCAACCCCTATGCTTTAAGAAAATTGATGAAGTTCCGCCCCTTCACCATTGAAGAGCCTCAACCTTGCGCGCATTAACTCGCGTAGACTATA
>JAYSOP010000394.1:0-2078 GCA_043722905.1 Chryseolinea sp. | reverse complement strand
CCAGAATGTTGGCAGTGATGGAAATCAGCCCCCGGCGCAACACGCTGGGCAGGGGAAATTTATGCAGTACGGTAATTGCAGGGAATCCGATTGCGGATTTCACAAAGGATAAAAGTCAATGCGTGCTTCGGGGTAGTGAAGTGAATTTTACAGATTTATCCATTAATTTTCCAAACGAATGGAGCTGGACTTTTGAAGGGGGTGATCCGAATACCTCCAATTTAAAGAATCCAAAGGTGACCTACAATTCTCCGGGTATATTTGATGTTAGGCTCATCGTTAAGAACGCCAATGGTTCAGATACGCTGTTGCTGGAGAATATAATAAACGTCTCAGAGGAAGGTATTTGCCGGGATTTTAATAATTTTCTTCCGGCGTACACCCCAACCGTTATAAGGAAGGCGGCTTTTGGAACTTATACCGGTTACTTAACGGGACATAACAGCGAAAAGACCACCGCATTCTCCGAATTTTTCATCAATACCTGCGGCTATAAATATGCGAGTGGTGTGAAGATTAATTTCGGCAAAGTTTACGCTACCGATGAAAAGGCGACGGTGAATGTCACGGTATGGAATGCACGCGGTCCTCAAAGTGCACCGGGATCGGTGATCGAAACAAAAAAAGTTCTCCTAAAACAAATTCAGGACGATGTGGCGAACAACCGCGCCACAGAAATTATTTTTGAACGGGAGACCCCCGTTTTCAGCAGGCCTTTTCACGTGGGTGTTGAGATAAATTACAGTGCAGGTGATTCCATTGCCATCGTTTCCTCCGCCAACGGCGAAGCAACTACTGCCACTTCGTGGGTGAGATTGCCCTCCGGCGAATGGAGACCCTTTACAATTGCCTATGGTGCCAATATCGCGATGGATATCAGTCCGATTGTCGGCATTAATCCTTCAGTGCAGGTCGCGGCGTCAACACAAATGGTGACACCGGGACAGGAAGTCATTTTGAATGCCCGGGGTGCCAGTGTATTTATATGGAATGCTGATGATGGTAGCGTTCAAAATGTTCCCGGACCTCAAATAAAAGTAAATCCGCTGCAGACAACAACATACACCATCAGTGGGTCTGGTTTAGAATTGTGTAATAACGTTGCCACCATCACTATCTATGCCAACGGTGCCATTACAGGGATTGAGGAAAACGTGGATAAAGACATCCGCCTTTATCCGAACCCTGGCAATGGTGTGTTGAATATTCAACTTCAAAACAGCGAATCGAAGGAAGCATTCGTACAACTATTTAACGGAGTAGGGCAACGCATAGGGCTTTCGATGGCTTTGCAAAAAGACGGAAGAACGTTTACCGGCGCAGTGGACACCAGTGAAATACCCCAGGGACTGTACCTCCTGCAGATTCAGGCCGAAAGAAGAATGATCATCCGGAAATGGTTGAAATTGTAAAAAAAGAGAGCATTTTGCGATGCTCTCTTTTTTAAGATTCTAAAGCCTTAGTATTTTATTTTTCAAAAAGAAATAAAAGCTTTACGTCAATATCCTGAACATACGGTTCAAGTTCCGCTTGGTGAGTATTGGCCCATGCGGTTATGGTATCCGTTACCGCGTCAGGTAAAAGAGAAAAAGTAACTATTTGCGACAGCACCAACTGATTGGCCGTGATATCGCCCTCTACTTCAAAACCTTCATCATCAATATCTGCTTCATCTGAATCCAGGGTTAAATCTGTACCCTCGTATGTCCACACACCGGTGTCATTGAAATCAGGTCCCGAGCGGGCAAGTTTTCTGGTGTACTTTTTATCATTCGTGAACGTCAGCGTGTAACTTTCGTCACCATATATGGAATTGACACTAAAACCTTCATAATATGAAAATGTTTCCGGCAATTCAGTAAGCTGATATACATCTCTTTCCCACACACCTACTAATGGAGACGGGGGTTCAGGTTCTTTTTCATCCTTACAGGAGTTCAAAAAAGGAAGCCCCCCAATCAGCAGCACTCCCAGAATAAATCTACTTTTCATACGTTTGCGTTAATTTAAGCCCACTATTATAAATATAGTAAATCTCTTATACAATTTAAAGGCCACACCTTTCTCTTAAATACCTA
>JAYSOP010000393.1:0-2540 GCA_043722905.1 Chryseolinea sp. | reverse complement strand
GACAGAATCCTTACCGAGATCAAGACCCGGTTAACGTACATGGACAAGGTTGGATTGGGGTACCTCACCCTGAACCGGATCACTTCGACCTTATCGGGAGGAGAATATCAACGCATCAAGCTTGCGACTTCGTTAGGAAGCGCACTCGTTGGTTCGATGTACGTGCTCGATGAACCCAGCATCGGATTGCACCCAAGAGATACCGCCAGGATGGTGGAAGTACTGAAGTCCTTGCGCGACCTCGGGAATACAGTCATCGTCGTGGAGCATGAAGAGGAAATCATGCGGGCGGCAGATCAGATTATTGATATCGGACCAGATGCGGGTAGCCATGGCGGTGAACTCGTTTTTCAGGGATCGATTGAGGATCTTAATGGAACAGAATCTTCCCATACAACCGATTATCTCAGTCACCGTGAAAAAATTGCCGTTCCCACTCGTCGTCGGAAATGGAAGGATTCCATTGTCGTGATGGGCGCAAGGGAAAATAACCTGAAGAATCTTACGGTCACTTTTCCTTTGGGAATTCTCACGGTTGTTACTGGTGTGAGTGGCTCGGGGAAATCCACGCTCGTCAAAAAAATTCTTTATCCGTCAGTAGGGAGAATGAACGGCTCCGTTGCGGAAACGCCGGGCAAATATGATAAACTGGACGGCGATGTCTCCCGTATCACGCAGGTGGAATTTGTCGATCAAAACCCGATCGGAAAATCTTCCCGATCAAACCCTATCAGTTATGTAAAAGCATACGACCTGATCCGTCAGCTTTACGCGGATCAGAACCTGTCAAAGACAAGGGGATACAAACCTTCGCATTTTTCCTTTAATGTTGAAGGAGGACGGTGCGAAACTTGTCAGGGAGAAGGGGAAATAAAAGTGGAGATGCAGTTCATGGCTGATATTTTTCTTCGCTGTGAAAGTTGTAACGGAAAACGCTTCAAACAGGAAGTGCTGGAAGTTGAATTTGATGGCAAAAATGTTTCCGATATGCTGGCCCTCACAGTGGAAGAGTCGCTGACTTTCTTTAAGGACAAAAAAAACATTTACGAAAAGATCCTTCCCTTGTTTGAAGTAGGATTGGGTTACGTCAAGCTGGGGCAATCGTCTAATTCACTCAGCGGCGGCGAAGCACAACGCGTGAAGCTGGCTTCGTTCCTGGGAAAAAATTCAGCCAACGGCAATATCCTTTTTATTTTCGATGAACCTACGACGGGGTTACACTTCCATGATATTTCAAAATTGCTGACAGCGATGAATGCGCTGGTGGATGATGGCCATACTGTCATTATAATAGAGCACAATCTGGAGGTGATCAAGTGTGCAGACTGGATCATTGACCTGGGTCCGGAAGGCGGGGAAAAGAATGGTGGTAACCTGCTTTTTGCCGGTACTCCCGAAGACATGATTAAGAAAGCAAAAGGTTACACGGCCGAATTTCTCAAGACAAAACTTTGATATAATCTTTAGCCTTACGGGATGAAATTCGTTAACTTTCATGAACGGTTAAAGCAAGTTAAGCGGGATGTTTCAAAGGCTTTTTTTCACGTAAGATTTAGTCATTTTTCCTTTAATTAAGGTCAGGGTGACGCCAGTAAAATGGTCGCCACTGGCCTCAGGCGGCGCGGGGATACATGATTAGAACCCTCGGATACATCTTTCACTACCTTCAATTCCGTGCCTTGTAGGGAAAGCCATCGCTGTTTGAGAGTCATTATGACGACCAGTTCATGTATAATATTATTTTATTTTGGATTGCTACCGCAGGTGGTTATAAAACCTTTGCAGGAGGAAAAAATCTATACAGTCAGTGAAGTTAGTGTGAAGCCTAATCCTGTTAAGGGGATGAATGATTTTCATAACCGGTGGATTAAGAAGGTTGTGTATCCTAAGGAGGCAGTGCAGGCAAAAATTCAGGGGATGGTATTCGTTGAGTTTATCGTCAACAAAGATGGAACGGTTACGGGGGCGGCGATTAAATCGGGGATTGGTCATGGATGCGACGAGGTGGCACTGAACGGTTTCCTCGAAGCCAGTAAAGAACCCTGGAAGCCCGCTATTAAAAATGATCTACCTGTAAAAGTCAAAATGGTCGTGCCGTTTTCTTTTCGGATTATTGAAAATTAACCGAAGCTTTTTTTAGCCTGCGCTCCATTCTGGTATTGACAGTATAACCTGTAAAAGAGTCCCAGCGGGACGACCTTATGGTAGAAGCAAATTGGTAATTTGTTTTTGCGCCACGCACAAAAGTTGTCATGGAGATAAAAGATCATGGCGCAACGAATGATCACAATGATCGAAGTTGAATTCCCAACGCAAACTCGAGAAATTTTACAGACTCGGTTCCACCACCCTCAATTGTCTGAACTATGATTTATGTGATTAGGATGATTACTATGATTAAATGCAAAATAGTTTTCGTGAGACAACTATTTAACTCCGGTTCTAGCACCAATTTGCATTAAGCCCCAATGGGCGACCATATCGTAGCCCAGGGTAAGCCGAAGGCGCAGCCCTGGGTTAAGATGACCGCAAGAAAGTGT
>JAYSOP010000392.1:0-3524 GCA_043722905.1 Chryseolinea sp. | reverse complement strand
TTACCCGGATGATTGTGGTGGAAGGTGCGTTTTAGATCTCTCGAGCCGTTGCTCCGCTTCATTTCCATAAAGGGCATGGAATTTTTACAGAAATGAGCATTATGGTAAAGGTTTTAACGGTGATAGCCGCCCTCATGGCACTCAATACAGCCGCTGTATATTCACAGGCCGATTCAACGCAATATATATTTGGATTACCAGTGACTAAGGATGATACGGCACGGCGATCTTTAGAACAGGACTTTCAGCCAAAAAACCTCGAAATTGTCAGCATCAGTAAATTGCCGAATCGGGTTCGTAAGGTACTGGACAAAGAAGCGCAATATAAAGGATGGCAGGATTCACTTGTTTATTTTAATACAAACACGAAGTTATTTGTGATCCCCGTCAAAAATGGCAGTACTATAAAAATCTATGGTTTAAATGAAAATGGCAGACCAGTTACCTTTAGCGAAGTTACCCGGTCAGGTGCTCCCTGAGGCAGCCATATCAAGTATCGGCCGTTATCTTTCTATGAATTTTTTCGGATTAGATCGAGATACTTTTTATCCAGCTTATGACCATGCCAGTCTTCGTAAGCAACATCGGTGCGTCGCGAATCTAGAATGCCGAAGTCACCGATAAATTCCCATAGCGCGAATCCAATTTTATTCTGATTCAGAATATTAATGACATCGCCAAACCATGCCAACATTACTTCATGAGGTGTTTTATTCCAGCACCCGCATTCTCCGCAATGAACGCCTACACCTGAGTTGGAAAGGTCAATCCAGGGCTTGTAATATTCTTCCAGCATTGCCTTGCTCAAATACCGATCTCCAACCTGGCCCGGCCACTTTGGTTCAGGTAATGACTCAGGATCTTTATTTGCCCAAGGGGCTTTGTAGTGCGAGATAATTCCAGGATTATAACCGCGGCAGCTTTGCGTAATATCAAGATCTGTAATCTCAGGGATTACAGTATTGCCTACGTTGTTTCCATCCGCTATGATCAAGTGCTTTTGGTTTTCTTTTCTGATGGCATCAGATGCGGCAATAGCAAGTTTCCGGTACAGTTCTCCCGGGACGGCGCTTCGCTTTGAATGCTGGTCGTTCATATCCTCGCGCATGCTTGGCTCATTTAGCAAATCAAAACTAATTTTACTGGAGGAGATATTTTTGTAACGCCTCGCCCACAGGCTCCAATGAAATGAAAAAGCATCCATGGCCTCCGGGTCCTTCCATAAATTATAGGGCTCGTTGAATCCTGCATTGATGCAATAACCTGGTGCGCGATGGAGGTTCAGACTAACATGCATGCCATATTTGTGAGCCATAGTGACAAGCTTATCAATCCGGTCCACCATTTCGTTTTTTATTTTATAAACATCTTGTGCTGCGATGTTTTTACTTCTATCAATATCAAGATAGTAGGGGTAGGCCATCGGTATGCGAACAAAATCAAAACCCCAGTCCTGCATCCAACGCAGGTTATCTTCTGTAGTTTCTCTGCGCGGCTGTTCAGGATCAGGAGAAAAAAAGTCCAGAAGATTAAACCCTTTGTATTGGGGGAAAGGATTTGTTTTTGGGGCGGCCGATATACCATTCTCATAAAGACTCAGGGCTGTGGTGGCCATGGCTGTTTTCATGATAAAGTCCCTGCGTTTCATACGTGTAAACTTTTGTGATAAAATTTAGTTACTCCTGATTATGTGCCTCGGAATTTGCCGGATATTTTCTATCGAAATATTCCGATAAAAAATTTCTGCACCTTCTGACTGAATTTGTATTTTTCCCTTGTTAAGGGGTGTAAAATTTCCTTTTTCTTCCTGACGAAGATTATACAATATCATATTTACTACCTGATTAATAACATGCACACTGGTGTCACCCATACAATATAAATCCACAACATTCCATTCTCCCGAAGGTTTTTCAGCATCAGGGTTTTTAAAGCAACGCCGTCCGCTTTCGCTGCTGGCACTGAAGGTTTTTAAAGATGCTGTAGGGTCATAAACATAAACCTCTTTATTTTTTTTAAAAGCCGGTATGTCGGCCACGCCCCCGGCCACACCCCAATAATCACCGCAGTCTCCTTCCTGGATCTGAAATTCCTGTGACCTCATCCAAAAGTTGCCGTCCGCACCATGCCGACCTACTGCATGGTACAATAATCCACTGTCGCGAACATTATTTTTTTTCGGTTGCCATTTGTCTTTTCCCCATTTAAATTCAAGCCGCAGGTGATAGTTCTCAAAATCGTCCTTAGTTGAAATACCTCCGAAACGTTTACCGGAAATACGAAGCGCGCCTTTGCCATCTTCCTGAACTACCGAAAAAATTTGTTCCGGATCGATATTCAGCCCCGCTGCTTCTCCAGCAAACCTATTCTGTACCGTGTCAAAAGCAGGCCCCAAATAAGTATCCCAACCCTCCAGGTTTTTACCATTGAAAAGTATTCGCGTCGGTTGCTGCTTTGATAGAAAACCGAGGCAGGTACCGGCAATCAGCAGTAAGGTCAACAAAAAAGATTTCATAGTTTTGGTTAATGAAGGCTGTTAATGTTAAGGAAAAAAAACACATCCTGCTACTATTGCCGCTTTCTTATGTGAGCGGTGAAAGGTTTTTAAAGCATCCAAACGCGGGTTTCTTAGGCTTTAACTGTGCCGGCACGAACTTTTATATAGCCTGGGTTAAAATTTATTTATATGAAAAAAAATATTTTATGTTTCTTGATGTCGGGTCTGATGTTAACCTTTGTTTCATGTGGTAGCAAAGATGGCCATGAGGATAGTACCGAGATCGCTGAAGATCAAAATGAGGAAAAATTTGATGACAGCAAGGTTGATGAAGATGCTGAATTTGCCGTAGAGGCCGCCGATGGAGGTTTACTGGAAGTACAGCTGGGTACGCTTGCATTGACTAAAGCTTCATCAGCACAGGTAAAGCAATTTGCACAAATGATGGTGGATGATCATACGAAAGCCAACAACGAATTGAAGGCGTTGGCACAAACAAAAAATATTTCTTTGCCCACCGTTTTAGGTGATGATCACCAAAAGAGATACGATAATCTGAATGAAAAAACAGGCCAGGATTTCGATAAGGAATACATGGATCTGATGGTGAAAGACCACAAAGACGATATTGATGCTTTTGAAAAAGAAGCTGAAAATGGAAAGGACGCCGAATTAAAATCGTGGGCTGCGGGTAAATTGACTGCCTTGCGTCATCACCTTGAAGTAGCTGAACGCACTCAGGAGGTCGCTAAGGAAAATAAGAATCAGTAGTATAGAAGAATATTGAATTAAGAAAACCGCCAATACTTGTTGGCGGTTTTTTTTATGGCCAATCCATATTTAGAGGAATGATGCATATTTTAGCCACGTTTTTTATTATTTGTTTGCGCATATCCTATGGGTTGTTTTGCGGCTGGTAAACAAACGCTTTTAAAACCCGTCATTCATTTATTTTGGGAGTCATCGCCTCATCGAAAATCAAAACTAAAGTGCCTCCTGAAAGATTCTGTGTAAGAACATTACTGGC
>JAYSOP010000391.1:0-6519 GCA_043722905.1 Chryseolinea sp. | reverse complement strand
ACGTAGTAAGAAATGGAACGAAACCGCCGTAAGTAAAAATGCCATGGAATAAAATCTCAATTCCTGAGAATAATAAATGTGCATGTAGTTGAGACTCGTCAAAAGCGCTGCAAAAAGGCCGACGGAGCGCCCTTCAATTTCTTTTCCCAGCAGATACATTACAGGAATGGCTGCGACTCCTAAAAAAGCACAAGCCATACGACCGGTAACTTCATTATATCCGAAAAGATGAAAGAAATAATGCAGGTATATAAAAGAGAACGGCGGCTGATCGGCTTTACAATATTCTATTAGTGAGAATATTGAGTTAGCAGGGTCACTCGGAATAATAGAATGCAGCTCATCATACCAAAGGCTTTGAAAATTCAGATGGTAAAATCTCAATGCAATCCCGGCTAAAACTGTTACTGCTAAGATTAGTAATGATACCCTTGGTGTGAAATAAGTCTCTTTCATCAGTGCTCCGTAAATTATTGGGTCTAAATACGTGCACCATTATAAAACTCAAATAGTTTTTCCACGACAAAATCCATTTGCTTTTCTGTGAGTTCGAAATAGAGCGGGAGACGGATCAGCGTGTTCCCGAACCTTTCAGCGTTCGGCAAAGGCTCAGTTTTCCTATTCAGATTTCGGAAATATGGGCTATCATGGAGTGGTAAATAGTGAAAGATGGCCTGTATGCCAAAATGCTTTAGATATTTCAGTATTTCATCTCTCACCATCAAATCTTTCACAACGATATACAACATGTGGGCATTGTTAGTCGCAAATTCCGGTAAATGCGGAAGATGAAATCCATAGTGTCTGTCAAATGAACTAAGCTTTTGGTAGTAGTAATTCCAGTTCTCCTTTCGCTTTTTCTGTATGAAATCCAGTTTTTCAAGCTGGGCCAATAAAAAAGCAGCCGTTAATTCAGACGGTAAAAATGAAGAGCCCACATCGATCCAGTTGTATTTGCTAACTTCCTTTCTGGAGAATGCTGCGCGGTTAGTCCCTTTCTCCCAAATGATCTCCGATCGCAGCAGAAAACGCTCATCATTTATCAACAGCATGCCACCTTCACCAGAGATAATATTTTTCGTTTCATGAAAGGAAAAAGCCCCAAGGTGGCCGATGCTACCCAGTGGCTTGCCTTTATAAAAAGAGTCGACCGCCTGAGCGGCATCTTCGATAACAAAAATTTTTCTCTTTCTGGCCAACTCCATTATCGGATCCATATCGCAGGCGAATCCTGCATAATGAACAACTACGATAGCTTTTGTTTTTTCAGTAATCAGCGACTGGAGCTGATCAATACTAATGTTTGGGCTTAAGTCGTGGCTATCCGAAAACACAATTTTAGCCCCGCGGAGAACAAAGGCATTCGCGGTAGAAACAAATGTATAAGAAGGCATGATTACCTCATCTCCTGGCTGTGTATCAATTAAAATAGCAGCCATCTCCAAAGCGGCCGTTGCGGAGTGGGTAAGGAGTGTCTTTTTGAAGCCATATCGCTTCTCAAAAAATTCATGACAGCGTTTTGTAAAATATCCATTGCCTGAAAGCTTCTCAAGTTTGATGGCTGCCTTAATGTAATCGAACTCTTTTCCCGTGATGTAGGGCTTATTAAATCCAATCATCTTATGCTGATTTAGAGATGATGATTACTCCCACAATAATCAAAATACTTCCAATAATTTTTTGAGCGCTAACTGTTTCCTTGAAAAACCAATAACTAATAATTAAAACAAATACAAAAGACAAACTCATGAAAGGATATGCCTTTGACAACTCAAATTCTTTTAACGCAGCCATCCAAGCCAAACTGGCTAGAAACGCCGAGAAGAAACTGGAGAAAATGTAAGGATCGAACAGCGATTTGAGCAGGAAAATGATTTTAGCCGAAAATAACTGGGGAAGGTCATCCAACTGGTTCAATCGCCATTTTAGAATTATCTGCCCGTAAACTGTTAGCACTACCGTAAGAAAAATATACATGTAACCCATTGTGTTTTTAAAATTGCTTGCGGACGATGATAGTAAAATCAAATTGATTGTAGTCATGAAGCAATGCGACATTTTTTGAGAAATTAACTTTACAGTAATCAAACAAAAACGTTGGATCTGCATAATAAAGCTCCTGCTTCATGAACTCCTTGTCGGAATATTTAGTCAATACGTTGAAAGCAAATCCTGTAGCGCTTTTTTCATTCATTGTATGTATAGTAGCCAAAATGTACTGAAGCCAGCTCGCATCGTCTTTTTGAAAGCGGATGTTAAATATCCCACTGGCAATTGTATAGTCGGCAGATCGCATTTCCCCAGCGTCTTTAATAAGCTCGAACTGCACTTCATCCCGATCCTTAAACTTTTCTCTTGCCTGCCTGATCATTTCCGGCATTACATCATATCCGATATAAATGCTTCCGGAATGTAAGGCATCTACAAAACTTACAAAATCCCCTACCCCGCATCCAAGATCGTTTATAGTAAGACTTCCGCCGCGGTTAAAAACTTTCGCAAGTTGTTCAAAGCGAATAGTCTGTGCTTCGCGATTTTTCCATCCTACGCCCTGTGCCGATGGGCCAAATTTTTCTAAATGCTTATGATAAAACTGTTTTAATTCATCCTCCATTTAATCTTTACGATATATAGTTCTAATGATACTTAAAGGCCGGTTTTTAATTTCCAAAAATATCTTTGACAGATAAATTCCAATCAATCCCAAAAGAAAAATGATCACTCCACCAATTAACCAGAGTGATGCCATGATACTCGCCCAGCCTTCAATCTGTGCCCCATACATCCATTTTTTAACCAAAATGACCACAATATTGACGGTTGAAATTCCCACCCAGATAATTCCGATAAAAAAAATTGAATAAAGCGGTCTGTGACTTAATGAAGTCACTATCTCAATACTCATCTTTATTTTTCGGGATAATGTATAAGTACTGGTGCCCTTGCTTTTCTTGGTAACCGGTATTCCCGTTTGATTAAACCCAGCCAATACAAAAATGGCCCATACATCCAGCGCCTTCTCCTTAAACTGCAACACCGCTGTCACATAGTTTTTTTTCATCAACCTTGCCGTAAGGGTATTGGCAGGGTATTCAAAATGGGTAACTATATTAAGCATCCGGTAGAATAAATTTCCAGTGCTCCGTTCAAAAAAATTGCCTTTGCGTTTAACCTGAATGCCATAGACCACGTCAATTTTTTCATCCTCGCTCATCGTCTGCCAGAAAGTAACCAGTAATTCCGGATCCTCTTCTAAATCGCAATCAATTAGAAAGATGAAATCTCCACTAACATTTTGAAGCCCAGTCAATATGGCCTGGTGGTGACCAAAATTTCTCGAAAGATCTATCAGGGTAATTCTGGGATCTCTTTCCTGAAGTGCCAAAACCAAGTCGCCTGATTTGTCAGGCGATCCGTCATTGACAAAAATAAATTCGTAGTCTGTGGTTATTTTATCCAACGAACTTTTCACCCGATGGTAAAATTCCTCTATGTAGTTTTCGGAATAATAAAGTGTGGTGATCACCGAAATTCTTAAACCCATATTTTATCTTTTAATAACTGATTGGCACCCGGCCCCTCATTAAAAAGTAAATCAAGTATAGAGACCCGGTGGTTAAAAGGAGGATAAAGCTGATCATATTCCGGATAATTTGAATAGTCCGTCCAACTTACTTTAATTTTCTCCTGGTGAAACAAATTCTCATCCAGATAATCTTTGGCCGCAATTCCAGACAAGTAGCTATCCGCCCCCAGCGTCTTGCAAATCTGCACCAGCCCTTCAGTCTTCCCCGAAGGACTATCAAAATCCGTCGAAAACCGCAAGGGGGTATTAATCTTTAATATACTATTGACCAGTTTTATAAATCCGTAATTGATCAGGCTCAGGCTTTTTTCCTCTTCCTTTAAATACATTTCCTGAAAAAGGGGTGCAAGCGTGGAAAAGTAGGCTGCCTTTCTATAGGCAGCGACTATCTGATTCCAATGATCTTTGCGCCACTGCGAACCCGCGGTTTGTACATCCTTAATCTTAATAAAATATTGGCCCTTTACATCCACCGGGATAGAAAGCCACTTTAACCCTTTTTCGGTCTTGATAAGATTTCGATTTCTCCAATCCCTCCGTGTAAACTGGACATCATCTAAAAAAACAAATTCGTCAACACATTTAATGATATTGAAATAGCCTTTCCAGGGAATATAATTCGATTGAATAATCGCTACTCTTTTACCCATTCAGTTCAGTTACGCAAACCTATTATCTCCCAAAATTATCATTTGATTGCTATTAATCGTAATGGATAGATTCCCATACCTGAAAACTTTGGACTTCTTCCTCCTAAATCCCTTCCTCAGTCATAAGTTCCTCCTTTTATTTCCGCCCATTTTCATTAGCACCTTCCCTCTCAAAACACTATTTTTGCCCCTATTGCATGACCATGGAAACCCGAATCAAACATATTTTAAAAGAAGTCTCCGAGTTTGTTGCTCATGGTAAAGACGACCTGGAAACCTTCCGCCTGAAATATATCAGTAAAAAAGGCGCTATTGGCGAACTGTTTGAAGAACTGAAACAAATTCCTGCAGAACAAAAAAAGCAGGCGGGCAAAATCCTAAATGAATTAAAACAAACGGCCGAGGCGAGGTTTGCTGAATTATCTAAGGGACTTGAATCGTCTCAGGAGACAACCATCGATATT
Source organism: Chryseolinea sp. (assembly GCA_043722905.1). GTDB lineage: Bacteria > Bacteroidota > Bacteroidia > Cytophagales > Cyclobacteriaceae > Chryseosolibacter. Next base: position 1,819 of record JAYSOP010000391.1, on the reverse strand, counting down.
GACCTTACGCTGCCTCCCGTGCCGGGTAAAGTCGGAAACCTACATCCTCTTACCATAACGAAATACCGAATAATAGAGATCTTTGAACGCCTCGGCTTCAATGTCGCGGACGGACCAGAGATTGAAGATGACTGGCATAATTTCTCCGCCCTCAACTTCCCTCCCAATCATCCCGCCCGTGAAATGCAGGATACCTTCTTTGTCGAGAAATCCAATCAGGAAGGCGGCGATATGCTTCTCAGGACACACACTTCCAATGTTCAGATCAGGTTGTTGCAAAATCAAAAGCCGCCCGTTCGGGCCATCATGCCCGGAAGAGTGTACAGAAACGAGGCTATCTCCGCGAGAGCTCATTGTTTTTTCCATCAGGTCGAGGGATTGTATGTTGACCGGAATGTCAGCTTTGCCGACCTCAAACAAACATTGTTTCATTTTGCCAAAGAGATGTACGGCTCCGATATTCAACTTCGTCTGCGGCCTTCCTTTTTCCCGTTCACCGAACCAAGCGCCGAAATTGATGTAACCTGCCTGATATGTAAAGGGGCGGGGTGTGTTGTGTGCAAGCGAAGCGGGTGGGTCGAAATCGCCGGTGCTGGAATGGTGCATCCCAACGTGCTGCGAAATTGTGGTGTCGATCCGGAAGAATTTACCGGATTTGCTTTCGGAATGGGTATTGAGCGGGTTACCCAACTTCGCTACCAGGTAAATGACCTGAGGTTGTACTCTGAGAATGATATCCGATTCCTCCGTCAATTCCAGAGTGAAGGGATAGCATGATCAATCGGATAAAAAAGATCGCGGTCATAGGCTCTGGCACCATGGGTCAAGGTATAGCGCAAATATGCGCTGCCGCCGGATTCGAAGTACTCTTATATGATATCCAGTCCGAACTTATTCGTGCGGCCATTTCCAGATTGCGAAAAACTCTGGACGTCCTTGTAGAGAAAGGCAAAATGCCCTCTGCAGAAAAAGATGGCATACTCAGCCGAATAATTTCCGTCAGCGATTTCCGTCAACTCCAAGTCGACATGGTGATAGAAGCGGTTATCGAAAAAGCTGACGTGAAACAAAATATTTTCAAAGAACTTGAAAAAATAAATGATCAGGATTGTATCCTGGCAACCAACACCTCCTCTATTCCGGTTACACAAATTGCTTCCGTGCTGAAACACCCAAGCCGTTTCGCCGGATTACATTTTTTCAATCCTGCCCCTGTTATGAAACTCGTAGAGATCGTTCGGGGAGCGGCTACTGCCGAAGCAACTATCCAGTGCCTGATGGCATTTACGAAATTGCTGAACAAACAAAGCGTTCTGGTACAAGATTCGCCCGGGTTTATCGTTAACCGTGTAGCCCGACATTATTACCTTGAACCCTTAAAGATTGTGGAAGAACAAGTTGCCGATTTCAGGTCTGTGGATACGCTGATGAAATCAACTGGATTTAAGATGGGTCCTTTTGAACTCATGGACTTCATTGGACTGGATGTAAATCTTTCTGTAACTGGGTCTATGTATCAGTCATTTCATCAGGATCCTAAATTCCGACCGAGCCGCATTCAACAACAGAAAGTCGACGCGGGACACCTGGGACGAAAAACGGGTAAAGGATTTTATGAATATTGACCTGGAGTTAGGATTACCCGACCATGATTAAATTCGTCCGGATGGATGATCGGGATCGAAGGGAAACTGATGAATCGTAATTAGTAGTTAAGTGACGACGAATCTCAGAACTTGTCGGAAAGAACCGTCTTCATTGACCGTCATTCAATAAAGTGACGTTATAAACATGAAAAGAATTTTCATTTGGCTTTTTG
>JAYSOP010000390.1:0-3312 GCA_043722905.1 Chryseolinea sp. | reverse complement strand
CTAAAAGGTTTCGGTTTTGAAGTAACTAAAGCTTTGCTTGACTGGAGTGATGTGTCTAACCCCCCGGCTATTGACTTTCCTAAAGATTATGATTCACCATTTCTTGCCGCTGGACTGGATAATTTATGGCAAGGCATTTACCTGCAGGAACTTGAAGTTAAACTTCCCAAGTCATTTGCAAATCGCAATAGTGCGGAACGCCTTTCCGTAGGCATTCAGAATGTCATTCTTGATGAGCAGGGTTTTACTGGTGAAATATATGCAGAAAACATAATCCGGGACGGGGATATGAATGGGTGGGGCTATACGCTCGACAAGATTTCGTTAGAATTGATTACAAACCAGGTGAAGGGTTTTGCATTGGGAGGCCAACTTTCTATTCCTGTTGTGAAAGGTAAAGATGGAAAGGTTGCTGAATTCGGGTACACTGCCCAACGTGGCGCGGATGGCAATTATATTTTTTCTGTCGAGGTTCAAGATCAATTGAGACTCGATCTGTGGGCGGCTGACTTAAAACTTAAAGAAGGTTCAAGTGTCATCGTTGCCGAAAGAGAAAATAAATTCTACCCCTCGGCCAAGTTAAATGGAGAATTGAGTATCAATTTTATTGGTAGAGGGCCGAAAGCCAGTATCAATTGCATACGTTTTGAGGAAATGATTATTAGTTCAGAGGTTCCCCATTTTAAACCAGGAACTTTTGGTTTTGGGAGGGAAGGGCAAAATTCGTCAATTTCTAAATACCCGGTGGTCTTTGACAAAATAACCCTGAAAAGTGAAGATGTCCGTGTTGGAATTGCCTTTGATCTGATTATCAATATCAGTGGTAAGGCGGAAGACGAATCATTTGGGGGAAAAGCGGGCCTGATAATTTGGGGCGCGCAAGATAAGGAGCCTTTAAAAGATGTTGCTGGAAAAGTAATCGCGTTGGACAAATATAGTTGGCAATTTGAGAAAGTCGAATTAACGAGCGTAAAAATCAATATCAAAAAACCAAAAATAATTGATCTCGCCGGAGAAATCCGGTTCTTCGATGAAGATGAAACATACGGTGAAGGATTTAAGGGTTCAGTAAAAGGCACCATCCAAACAATCAAAGTGCAGGCAGAAGTTCTCTTTGGAAAGACACCTGAATTTAGATATTGGTATGCCGACGCCTTGGTAGAATTAAAACAAGGGATACCACTTGTGCCGGGCGTTTTATCAGCCTTTGGTTTTGGAGGTGGGTATTACTCAAAAATGAAACAAAGCCAAACCCCATCGGGGACGCTGGGGAAATCACCCTCCGGTATTTCGTACGAACCGGATGAAAACACAGTAGGAATCAGGGCGATTGTATTAATTGGAACACCCCGCCCAGAAGCAATGAAAGGAGATGTATCCTTAGAAGTCAGCATTAACCGTCATGGTGGGATAAACGCTGTTACGTTTACCGGCAACGCGAATTTCATGAGCACGGCCACCACCAGTAGCAGTCAAATAAAAGAACTTGCCTCTGCCGCTGTCGCGGGAAAGCTTACTGAAAAATTGAGTGGTTTGACCCGTGGTCAGGTCTATGGCAGTATCAAATTACATTTTGATAATATCAATGACGTGTTTCATGGAAATCTTGAAGTGTATGTAAATGTAGCAGGGGGAATTGTCAGGGGGGTAAGCGAAGGCAATAAGGCAGGATGGGCAGTGCTCCATTTTGAGAAGGGTGATTGGTATATTCACATTGGCACCCCAGATCAACCGTTGGGACTTGAGGTTGCCAGGATATTTAAATCAAAAAGTTATTTCATGTTGGGCAAAAACCTTCCGGGAAGCCCACCACCGCCTCAGCAAGTTTCTGAAATTCTCGGTGATATCGACCTTGATTACATGCGGGATATGAATGCCCTTGAGTCAGGAATGGGTATAGCCTTTGGGTTGCATTTTTTAGTTGATACAGGAGACCTCCGCTTCCTCATGTTTTACGGCCGTTTTAGTGCAGGTACCGGTCTTGATTTTATGCTCAAAGATTATGGGAATGAATTTCATTGTGCGGGAACCACTGGGCCGATGGGCATTAACGGATGGTATGCCAATGGTCAGGCGTACGCATTTGTAATGGGGAAAGTAGGCATAAAAGTCAACTTGCGTTTTTACAAGGGCACCTATGATATACTAAGTATTGGAGCTGCGGCGATACTTCAGGCAAAGGGGCCCAATCCATTCTGGATGAAAGGAACGGTGGGCGGATATTACAAAATATTAGGTGGTCTGGTGAAGGGTAAATGCAAGTTTGAGGTGACGGTAGGAAAAGATTGCCAGCCAGTTGCAGAACAAAATCTTTTAGAAGAAGTAAACATCATTGCCCAAATCAGTCCGGTGAATTCTTCCAGAAATGTAGATGTTTTTAATACGCCGCAGGTAGCATTCAACATACCCGTAGGAGAAATTTTTGAAATTAAAGATTTGGAAAACAATAAACATTTTTTCCGGGCAAAATTAGAGGAGTTCGTTGTTTTGAACGGCACACAACGAATAAATGGATCGCTTGCATGGAACAATGAAAATGATGTGGTCATTTTCGATGCCGCTGACCTCCTACCTGGAAAACAAAAATTAAAAGCTCAGGCAAAACTCACTTTCGAAGAAAAATTAAATGGTAACTGGAGCAAAGTGAAATTTGACGGGAAAATAGTAATGGAGACAGCGGAAACAAATTTTGAAACGGGTTTGGCGCCTGATCACATTCCGGCTCGTAATGTCTCCTTTTCCTATCCCAAAAACAACCAATTAAACTTTCATCCAAAAGAATATAATGAAGGTTTTATCCAGTTAATCGAAGGTCAACCATACCTATTTAACCCTGGTCGAGAGTGGGTTCAAAAAATACGGATGACTGAAACGTCGACCCGTCAATCCGTGGAGACAAATCTGGTTTATAATCTGAAAAGTAAAAGAGTTACGTTTTCAATCCCTTCGGGATTTCAGAACTCCAAAGTTTACCAGTTTGAAATCGTTAATATCCCAAAAGAGAAATCTATTATTGACCAAAATGTTCAAAAGATTAGCAAAGAACTATCCACGGATGGATCTGTAGGAACGGCGACCCTTACATTAAAAACTATTGAAGGCAACCTGAACAGTCTCGAAACAAAATCAATCTATACCCAGCATTTCCGGACCAGCAAGTACAATACTTTCACGGAGAAAATGAAGGCGATAAGTCTTTCCCCTACCATTCGTTTTAATCTCGGAATAAACATTTTTCAACTGGCCGCATATTTTCACGGGGACGAACTTTTCGACAAGAGTGAAGTTACCGGACCAGGCAAGCTTATTACT
>JAYSOP010000389.1:0-7687 GCA_043722905.1 Chryseolinea sp. | reverse complement strand
GTAGAGTAAATCTCTTCTGCAGTATATCTTCCCATCACCTGTCTTACTGTTGAGCGCACTTCAGGGATTACCAAAACCTCAACATAATCAACATTGAATTTTTCGTATATGTAGCCGATTTTTTCGGAAATGGGTTTAAAACGGATCGTAACATCAACGTGTATGGATAAGCCGCTTTTGTCCAGCACATCCATATTTTCTCCCTGTGCTGTTTCCTGAACATTGTACGTGAATACTTCATTCCATGGGGCTTTCATATGGACACCTGGCTGTATTACCAAATCCTTTTCGAGCCCATTTCCGAACTTATAAAAAATGACTGCGCGTTGTGTAGCATTTACGGTGTAAAAGATACTGGAGGAGAGGCCCATCAATACAAAAAGGGCAATCACGCCCAAAATAATTAATGGCAACATTCTACGGTTATTCATAGGGGTTTATTATTAGTGGTTTATTTAGACTATATCTGGCCTCCCGTTCGCGGGGACTGGCAGGGTTAAAATACCAGCTGTTTCAAAAATACAACAAATTTGGTAAGCAATAAGCTTTAGGCAATAAGCTGTAAGCTAAAGGGACAGGGGTTGTTCCGGAGGATCTTTAGGGGCAGGGTGAGATACGATGGTGTGTTCGGTTGGTATCTTCCAGACCACACTTACAAGGAGGTGATTCGCCCGCTCTGATGCGCATTCTTGTGCCAGAAAGTGCATCGATTTTATGCATCTTTCCTGTGGCACACATTCATAATTTCCCTAAAACCCCCGGTTAAAACCGGGGGCTACAATATGGGCCGCCCCTACGGGGGCGTTATGGTGCAGGTCCCCGCGCAATTCGCCCCGCAACTTTATGAAAGTCCTGAACTTTCGTAAAGTTTTTCCCGAACTGAAACCGGTTTAAGGCGTGCACCTTCACCCTTACCCCTTTTGGCTCGCACCCAATAAATGAATTTACTCGAGACTCTCCGTGATCTTTAGCACACTTTCAGACGCACGTCACAAAATTCATATTGCCAACATCTGCATCCGCACAAAAAGAAAACAAATTCCTCTGTAACTCTGTGTTTTGCATTTTGTATTCTAAACCTGCAACTGCTTAAAGCTTCCCATTTCCCTCCACGACCTTAGCCGTCTCGGGATCCCATTGAATGATTTTCTTTTCGAAGAGACTTTTGTTACTGGCGAGTGCGGGGCCGGCGGCGCGCATGCTAAACAAAGCATCTTCTTTTATCGGCGCTTTTTCACGAATGCCTTTGTAAAAGTTGGTATGGTGGTCTAGGTCAGCGTTATAACCTTCAGGCGCTTTGAACTCTGTTTCCGGTTGCACCATTTGAGGCTTCTCTTTGGGATGGTTGGCCAGGTACCACTTTTCGTATTCATCCTGCTGGGTCTTGCTGAAGGTGTCGAAAGAATCCCAGCCACCGAAACCGGGTTGCCTGGGTGTTTGATGCCGGGCAACTTTTACGTTATCCCCGCCCAGGGTAATTGCCCCGTCAGTTCCCACCAGGCGCAATAATCCACCGCCTCCGCTGCCATCCACAAAGTTTACGCGCATCTGCAGATTAAAAGCAGCGTGTTGGTCCGTCTGCGGATAGTCATACAATCCACAAATGATATCGGGCACGTCCCGGCCATCCTTCCAATAGCGTAGCCCACCCGTTGTATAGATGCGGTTAGGTCCTTTGGAGTTTGTTACCGCGTGCAATCTTGAAAATAAGTGTACGAACAAATCACCGGCGATACCGGTTCCGTAATCCTGATAATTTCTCCACCGGAAAAACCGGGTAGGATCGTAGGGTACTTTGGGCGCGTCTCCCAGAAAATTTTCCCAGTCAACCGTGTTTGCATTGGCATCGCGTGGGATGGAATATTGCCAGGCGCCACTGGCTCCCTGTCGGTCATTCCAGGTTTCAACCAGAACAATGTCGCCGATTATTTTTGATTCAACGATTTCTCTTGCTTTGTCAGTCACGATAGAACTCACCCCCTGGCTGCCAACCTGAAATACTTTGCCTGTTTTCTTTTGTGTCGCGATTACTTCGGCCCCTTCCTCCAGTTTGTGCACCATAGGCTTCTCACAGTAAACGTGTTTACCTTTGTTCATGGCGTCAATCGAGATCCGGTCGTGCCAATGGTCGGTAGTGGCGATGATGACGGCATCCACATCTTTTCGGTCGAGAATTTCCTTGTAATTTTTAGTGGTAAATATATCTTTGCCGAACAATTCTTTGGCGCGTTCAAGCCTGCCGGTGTACAAGTCACAAACGCCGATGAGTTTTACGCCTGGGACCTGTAGTGTTGTTCTTAGGTTATTAAAACCCATGATGCCCATTCCGATTACGGCAATATTTACCTGATCATTAGGTGCGTATTTTTTTAGATTGTTTTGATGCGCCAGGGTTACAATATTTTTTGATTTTGCCAATAAATGCGGCGTAACGGAAGAAACGATGGCAGTGCCCAGAGCTTTTTTGATGAAACTCCTGCGTGATTTTATAGGTTGCTGTGACATAGGATTATTTACATATTTAAAGACTGATGGAAGTTACGATTTTTGGCAGGAAAGCGAAGTCTCCTTTATATGACCTGGTGAAATTTGATTTTATTCGGAAGAAAAGTTTTGCCATTGACCTCGGCAATACCAATACCCTGGTGAGTGACGTTGACAATCTACTGGTAGACCAGCCTTCCTATATCGTACTGGCTTCAAATCGCAATGCAGTGAAAGCGGTTGGCACTCAGGCATATAGTATGTTTGAAAAATCGCACCAGGAGTACCGGCCGATTAAACCCATGCAGGGCGGAGTAATTGCCGACTATGAGTCCGCGACAAAAATGATTCAGGCATTAATGCGCCAGGCTTCTGGAACGAAGTCAGTGTTCAAGGGTTATGGAAACATTATTTCCGGAGTGCCTTACTCGACAACCCCGGTTGAGCGCAGGGCTTTGTTAAATGCGCTGGAAACTTTGCATGCGAAAAGTGTCTATCTGTTGTATGAACCACTGGCCGCAGCGTTGGGAATGGGTTTGAATATCCAGGAGCCAGAGGGTAAACTGGTCATTGATATTGGCGGAGGGATTACTGAAATCGTCGTGATTTCCCTTTCGGGGATTGCGTGCTTTCAATCGATCAGAGTTGCGGGCGATACCATGGATGAGTCTATACGCCATTATTTCCGGAAAGAATACAACATGGCGATTGGGATTAAAACTGCTGAGCAAGTGAAAATTGGTGTAGGGGCGGTATTAAATGATTTGGATAATCCTCCTGCGCTAATGGAAGTGAAGGGTAAAGAGATGTTAAGGGGCCTGCCTGTAATCCGCACCGTTAGCCATCACGAAATTTGCGCGGTTCTTGAAAGATCTATTTCGGCAATTGAATTAGGAATCGTTCAGACGTTGGAAACTTGTCCTCCCGAACTATCCTCTGATATTTACGGGAGTGGAGTTTTTGTGACCGGTGGCAATGCCCTTCTGCGGGGATTAAAAGAACGCCTGGAGAGTAAATTGAATTTAAAGGTGCACATCGATGCCAATCCACTATTGTCAGTTTCCCGAGGTGTGGCCACAGTTCTGCGTGAACCTTTGAAATACAAGGGCGTATTAATGCATTGACCGTTCTGGAATCATAAAAAAAAGCGATGGGTATCCATCGCTTTTTTTATTTATGAGTTAGAAGAACCAGACGAGGAGGAATCGGAATCGTTATTGCTTTCACCCTGGCCACCGCTGTTGCCAGTAGAAGGGGAAGCAGGTTCTTGTGAATTAAATAACGATGACTGCGCACTAGGTTGAGATGCGGCTGGCTTTGAGGCAGGTCTGCGGGCTGCTTTTCTTTTAGGCGCTGCCTTTTTGGGTGCTGCTTTTTTAGGAGCTGACCTTTTCGCAGCTTTTTTAGCCGTCTTTTTCGCAGCTTTCTTAGGCGCCTTTTTCGCTACTTTCTTAGCCGATTTTTTCGCAGCTTTCTTTGCCCCTTTTTTAGCAGACTTTTTTCCTGCCTTCTTAGCTGATTTTTTCGCAGCTTTCTTTGCTTTTTTTGCCATAGCTTACTTTTTTTTTAAGGTTTAATCCGTTTGGTTAGTAAAATTTCCCTGGTGAATTAAAGTTTGTTTACCCCTAATTTAATTAACTCATTCGCTTTATTGCACATGCAGGCTAAAAATATTTTCTGTTTCTGATTTTACGGGGCGAAAAGTCTTTCATTCGAAGCGTAAAAACCAACGGAATGACCACCCTTTTTACGCTGTGTTTGTCAATGATTGCTCCTATTTTGTTACACGAATTAAGAGCTAATAGCTATGAATTCATGTAGATGATCAAGGTCAGCAAGAGAATAGTATTCACGTTCTGTGTCGCTGACGTTTAGCGTCATAAGACGAGCACATCGGTCAGAATTTGGCCAGGGTCGGATATGGTTTTGATCAGTAAATATGAATAGCTACAGCATGAAGGACTGCTTTCGCGTAGCGGATATGCGGCAGCAAAGGAACAAGTCAACCTTTAAGGTTTTTAAACTCTTAACAATTAAACCTTTCAAAGCCATTCACCTCACCCTTTCTGCTCGTGCATGAACTTGATATCGTGAATATCCCTCGCCTGAAGGAAGATGGAGGCAACCTGTGCAGGACTTATCGTGCCTTGAGTCCCTAACACTGAAGAGATTACCTCTACAAACCTGCATTCAAACCTGTCTTTCTACCGGTATTCAACCTGCATTTAACCAGTTTTTACCCATCCTCATGCATGACGAAGGCTGAACTTCTAAAACTCAATGATCCTTCAACCTCCCGGCTAAGCATACAACGCTTCCTTTTGTTCGGCTACTTTTTCGTTTTCGATGTATTCATCGTAGGTCATGAGCTTATCGATAAAGCCATTCGGCGTTATTTCAACGATCCGGTTGGCGACGGTCTGGGTGAACTCATGGTCATGGGAAGTAAACAGAACGGTTCCCGGAAAATCTTTCAACGCGTTGTTAAAAGCGGTGATGGATTCCAGGTCAAGGTGGTTGGTGGGCTCATCCAGAATAAGCAGGTTGGCGCCGGCCAGCATCATGCGCGACACCATGCAGCGGACTTTTTCTCCTCCCGACAGCACATTGCACTTCTTGAAAACCTCCTCTCCTGAGAACAACATTTTTCCTAAAAAGCCGCGAATGTATACTTCATCCTTGTTCTCTTCTTCTGCAAACTGCCGTAACCAGTCAATGAGGTTGTCATCAGACTGAAAATATTTTTCATTGTTGGATGGTAAGTAAGCAGAAGTGATGGTCTGTCCGAACTTGAATTCACCTGAGGTGGCAACCATCTCACGAATGAGTATTTTAAACAGGGAGGTGATAGCAAGACTGTCCTTGCTAAGAAAAGCGATTTTGTCACCCTTGTTTACATATAGATCGAGATTCTTGAAAAAAGTGACCCCGTTATCCTTATGACCAAGACGATCTATCTGAAGGATCTGATCGCCTGCCGTTCGTTTCTGTTGAAAGATAATGGCGGGATACTTACGGTTCGAGGGCATGATATCATCCAGGGTTATCTTTTCCAGTAATTTCCGTCGACTGGTAGCCTGCCGTGATTTTGATGCATTGGCACTGAAGCGCATGATGAATTCCTGTAATTCTTTTTTCTTTTCCTCGGCTTTTTTATTGGCCGATGACCGCTGACTCAGGGCGAGCTGACTGGACTGATACCAGAAAGAATAGTTTCCGCTAAAGAGTCTAATTTCTTTAAAATCAATATCCACCACATGGGTACAAACCGTGTCCAGGAAGTGGCGGTCGTGAGACACTACGATGACAGTATTCTTGAACTCGAGTAAAAAATCTTCTAACCAGCCTATTGTATGGATATCCAGATCGTTGGTTGGCTCATCGAGAATAAGGATATCCGGATTTCCGTAAATAGCCTGAGCTAACAAAACCCGAACCTTTTCATTGCCGCTGAGTTCCTTCATCAGTTTAAAATGGCTGTCTTCGGTGATTCCCAGGCCACTCAATAATGAGGCAGCATCAGACTGCGCATTCCAGCCATTCATCTCGGCAAATTCACCTTCCAGTTCGGAAGCTTTGAGACCATCCGCTTCCGAAAAATCGGGCTTGGCGTAAATGGCGTCTTTCTCCAGCATGATACTCCAGAGTCTGCTATGACCCATCAAAACAGTATCCAATACCGTCACCTCATCAAACTGATAGTGATTTTGACGAAGTACAGCCATTCGCTTCCCGGTATCAATACTGACGTTGCCGGCGGTGGGATCGATGTCTCCAGCGAGAATTTTAAGAAAAGTGGACTTACCTGCGCCATTGGCTCCGATCACCCCATAGCAATTTCCGCCCGTGAACTTCATGTTCACCTGATCAAAAAGCACTCTTTTCCCAAACTGAAGCGATAGGTTATTTGCTGATATCATGTTGCTGTAAAAAATAAACCGCAAAGGTAATGTTCGGCGCGGGAATGAGCAAAGGGGGGTGGTATAAATGCAGGTTGAAATGCAGGTTTAATGCAGGTTGAAAAGGCAGGTTAAAATGCAGGTGATCGGTAATCAGTAATCAGTAATCGGTATGTCGGGTTTTAATGCAAGTTAAAATGCAGGTTTAATGCAGGTTGAATGCAGGTTAAAAGACAGGTTAGAATGCAGGTGATCCGTAATCAGTAATCGGACGAAGTCGGTGATCAGCGCACCGTATCAATATATTCTCCTAAAATTTGGATTCCCAATGACTATGGCCATTAACCGCTGACAACTGACCATTGACCGTTGGCTGTGGACTCATGCCTGATATTTTCCTAACGATTCGCTAACCCCTAACTTCCCGTTTCGGGTAATTCATTGCTGAGAACGTACTCACCTTTTTCCATTAAATTATTTCTCACAATTTTGATGTCTTTGTATGAGGTAATAATAATTTCCTGTGATTGACCCTGGTCAGTTTTAAGGGATTCTGTCAAGGCATCCGCTTCTTCGGTATTGATGATCATGTACAGAGGCTTATTACCATTGTGCGCGGTTTTATATTTTTCAATCTCCTGGTCAATCTGGGTTGAGACTTCGGTTTGCATAAGATTTTTAGTTCAGCGGTAAAATATTCATACCAAAGAAAGAAAAACGAGTTGTGTGGGGGGGATTCAATAGCTGCTGTGCCGGGCATTAGGCATCAGGGATTAGGCATTAGGCATCAGGGATCAGGGATCAGGGAATAGTAGGGTTTGTCATTAGTCATTAAGTCATGGGGAAGGATGCAACCCTACCATTATCAGATATCTTCCTTCTTACTAAACACGCTTTAGCTTTTTTCATTCTGCTATAAGCTTTCGGCTTTTACACGGTTTAGCTTTCTACTTTCTACTTTCTGCATTAAGCTTTCAGCTTACTATCGAAGGTGTAAGGAAGATTATTGTCTTTCAGAATCGAAAGAAACTGGAGTAACTTTCCAGGCCGGGGAAAAAAAGCATATGCTTCGCCTATTTGTTTTACTTCCGCCGAGATCTTTACCAAAAGCATTTGGGTTTCCTGTTTGAGCAGGGCTTTGGTAATTTTGATTGCTTTCATATAACAAACTAGCGCATTTATCCTGAATGAAGATTTCCATTATCTTCAGTAACCTTACATAAGCAGGGATGCAAGTTTCTTTTTACAATGAATGACACGCCATCTTCCCTAAATGTTTAGGGTGGAATTTCGGCGATTCGAAG
>JAYSOP010000388.1:0-8816 GCA_043722905.1 Chryseolinea sp. | reverse complement strand
GGCACAGGTCCGATTGTTACGTTACTTAGCCCTGCCGATGGCGCCACCACGGTGGATATCAGTCTGAATACATTTACGATTACATTTAATGAAAATGTTACGACCATCAATTCGGCCGCAACCATAAACGCTGAACGTATCCGGTTGTTTGAAAATGGGGTAATGGTGGAAGATATCGACCGGGATGACACAGTCGTAGGCGCCGACGGATCAATCATCGCTAATGGAGCTTCGGTCACAGCAACCATCACGTTTGTTTACGATTTATTACCTTATAAAAATTATTACATTTTAATTGGCGAGGATGTTTTTGAAGACGCTTCAGGAAATGATTTTAACGGGTTTCTTGCTATCACGAATTGGAATTTTACCGCCTCAGGAGTTACCCTAAACAATGTCACCTCTAGCATTTGCGGCGGCTCGTTCCAATCTATCGGCAATATCATTATCAGTGAAACCGGACCAGCGAATTTCAATAACGGCGCCGCTCAAACGCTGGAATTAAGTTTAGCCAACACGTCAGACTTTGTTTTTTCCAATTCGGGAGTTACGGTTACTGGATTAAGTGCTGATCTTACGAGCCTCTCAGTAAGTGTCGCCCTGACAAAAATTACCGTAACGTATACGATAGTCGCCGGCGGTGTGATGGATATCATTACGCTCGGAGGACTAAAAGTTTATGCTACAGGGTCCGTCGCCAATACAACCATTATCAGAACCGCGGGAACGGCCGATCAGGATGGGAACAATGGAATAGGAGTAGTGAATTCCCTTGTGCATGCAACGATCATGGTAGGCGCATCGGCTCCTTCCCAACCTCAGCTGGCAGCTTCGCAGGATCTTATCCATTGTGTGGCCGAGAACATTGCATCCAAGACACTTACGTTGGTGGATCAGGGTCCGGCCGTTACCTACTCATGGTATAGTGATGTTTCCTTATCGAATTTAAAAACCTCTTCGACAAATGAAACGGTAAATATGGTAAGTGATCTGCAAATGACTTCTCCTGCTGTGGCGGGGACTTACAAATTCTATGTCGTCGCTATCAGTGCCTGTCAAAGCGCACCACCTTTTGAAGTCATCGTTCAGGTGAGTGCGAATCCGGTAGCCAATGCAGGTGCAGATTTAACAGGGGCAAGTGCGATCTGCACAGGTGAGACCATAACCTTAGGAGGTAATCCAACCTTACAAACGCCTTCGGCCCCAGGTAATTACACCTATGTGTGGCAATATGTTGAGGGAACTCCTGAACCAAACGCTGAAGCAAATCCGGTTTATTCGGTGAGCAATAACACGGGCTCTCTCTTAACCTATAATTTCGAAGTGACGATTACCGATACCAATGGATGCGCGGGCACCGACACAAAAACGGTGGAAGTCAAATCCTCCTTTGATGTCTCACTCACCAGTCCGAATTCATATGTATTTTCGCCAAGCTCCCCAAACCAAACGCTGGTAGGATCGCCTGCAGGCGGTGTTTTCTCAGGCGTTGGTGTGGTGCAATCAAACGCTGGCACCTACCAGTTCAGCCCTGTTATAGCCCATGCTACCGATCCGAATACGCTGCCTAAAAATTTTCCGATTTATTACACCATAACCTCCGGGGGTTGCACAGTAAGCAACGTGCTGGTAGCCACTTTTACGATTTCGAATTCCTTCTTCTCAACCCTGCAGGCAGAATATTGCAGCAATGAATATCCAAACCCCGCTTCATCGGGTGTTGATTTGAGTATAGATTTGAACGGATACAATTATATTGATAGCAGAAAAACAAACTGGAATACCAATGAGCGTTTTTACAGAGGTCCATTTAACAATGCGTGGCAATCCTTTGTTCTTTACCCAAATAATGCTTACGTACGTTACAATAATGAGATTTACCGCTGTAATAATCTCCTTGGATGCTCTGGCGCTATTTCCCCGGATGCTGACGGACAATGGGCGTTAGAAAATGTCCTTAAAGTTAAATTTGATGGCCTGATCAATAACTACTATGAAGATTATTATGGTGGAAATGCAGGGGGAAGTACAATAGTAAAATTAGGTTCCACATATTCAGTTGGGGGAAATACGTATAATTTTTATCGGTTTGGGACGGATGTAAACTACAACAATTGCCCTTCGTGCAATTACGCCTATCCGGCCGCATATCTTGAATTTGAACGCCCCGAAGACATCCAGTATGTTCTTCCTGCCTGGTTTGTCAATTATTACTATTACCGCGGAGACCTCGTTACCTACAACGGTCAGGTCTACCTGTGCAATGCTGATCCCTATACGGTAGGAACACAACCTGATGTTAATCCTGCGTTGTGGACGAACGTTACCAGTACTGATTATGGAAACGGTCAGTATTATCACAAATTCGATGCTTCAATAGGTGCCTTCCGATCGGGATTTTATGTCAATGGACAGTTCGTTCAAATCAATAAAAACCCAACTGTATTTTTCAGTGGTTTGGCCAACGGTGATGATGTGTGCGAATTCAATGTCCTGAATTTAGATAATGCGGCCAGTTCGGTGGGAAATATTTATGGGCTCACCGGAAACTTTTCAAATCAAAACCTGGTGCAGGATTTTTCCGTGAGGCTGGATGGCTCTGGCGTTTTTAACGGCGGAAGCGGAACCATCACCAATGATATCCTCAATCCGGGAAAAGCATTGTTTGATACGCGAAGTGCTTTTATCAACAGTCCAGCAGGAGCCGCAAATGTAAAAAATATTGAGATCCAGTATCAAGTCAATCCAGGGTCTGTGGGGAGCACAGGCACACCGTGTTATGGAGCCTCCTCCATTATCGTACAGGTATTGGAAAATTCAAATTTTGATTTTGATAATTCGGTAGTCGATCCGCAAGGCGCGGTTTATTGTTATACAGAAGCGGCTAAAGGATTGCGTTCGAGGGTGGGCGCGACCTTAATCATCGGAAATGCCGGCACTCCGAATTCGGTAATTTTCAGCGGATATGGTGTCAGTGATCTCAGCAACAGCCGGGCCACTTTCACCCCCGGCCTCAGTATTGAACAATTGAGTCCTGGCACCACTGTTCAACAATCCATACCCATTACGGCTACCTACCGCGATGTCAACCAATGTCTAAGCACACGCGTCAGGACGTTTAATGTCAACCCGGATATTGATCCTTCATTTACCTTTGGGGGACGGGCTAACTATTGTTATGAAGACATCACCAATTCTTTCACCGGTCATTTTGAAGATTTTACATATAATTCAGGCACAGTGACTTCTTCAGGAAAGTATGAATTCTTCTTTAAAGATCCGGGGGGCACAAACAATTTGCTTCAAACCACCGCTACCAATAATACTTCATTCACCGCTAAACCATACTATGATCAGATTCAAAACATCCTGATTTCAGGTGGGTTCACAGCAGATTTGAATCAGGCGGCTAATGTGAACGTTATTTATACAGAAACACTAAACGCTGGCAAACTGTGCAGCGAAACCTATCCGCAAACCATGGTTATTAACGCGCCTCTGGTATTGGATATTTTTGGTCTGGATGACGGCGATATTTTATGCCGAAACGATAATTCAAATGTGAGTCAGGGAAATCTGGTAACCTTTGAAGGAAGTGTCACCGGTTCAGGAATTTTTAATCTTGACGATGATACCAATTTCTCTGCGATAAATCCTACCCTGAATGGAACGGTAAACAGCACAAGCGGAAAAGCGACGATCAATTTGTTATCAGCCTACAATGCGGCTTCGGATGCCAGTGATCCCAGACAAGTGTATCTTCAGTATCAGTATACGGGAGCCGGTTGTACCGGTCCGGCGAATGTCTTCAAAGGTTTTGAGATATCGCCCCCTCCTGCCCTGTCGTTTGATTTTTCTGCCGGAAATTCCCCGGCTAATGGAGAAATTTTTTGTTATGATGAGACGCCTGTGCAATTATCCACTATTCAAAATACAAATGTAATCCTGAGTGGGTACGGAATAAAGGACGAGGGAACCGGAAGTGGCGTAGGAATATTTAACCCGGAACTTGCTTATAATACGAGCATCAGCAATGGTGGAACCATCAACACTCAGCAAAACATAGTGGTTAATGCCAGCATCATAGATGGTCTCGGTTGTGCCAACGCCAGGGCTATACAATATAACGTCAATCCAATTCCACAAGCCACATTAATTACCGGAAGCCTTCAATATTGTTACGAGGATCCTGCCCGTACCTTACAAGGTCAGCAAACGAAATCGTGGTTCGCCATTGAATACCAGGGGGTAACAACACCTTTTACCGATAACATAGGAGATATCAATAACCCCCAGTCTTCTGTTTCATTTGACCCACAGACACGTTTTGACAATGCCACCAATGATTTTGGCGCCAGCACACTCACGCCAGTAAACTTCAATGTTTACTATTCGGTGGCGGATAATAATAATTGTACAAATACTATCGGACCCTTTACCCTTGCAGTAGCCAATCAGATAGATGTGGTAATTGCCGGCCTCGATAATAATGATGTTTTCTGTTCGAATGAAACGAATGGAGAAAAAGTATTGTCTTTCAACCCGTTTCCCGCTGATGCTTCAAAAAGAACCTTTACGATTAATGGTCAAAACACTCCGTTATCAAACGACAAATATACTTTCATACCAGGACTATCAGGGGGTGACTTCAAACTCAAGTATGTAGTCATCTCTGGAAATAATTGTACAAACACGGACTCTACCAGCGTAAAAATACTACCCAGCCCAGAAGCCATATTCTCGGTGCTCCCCGCTTGCGAGGGAGACCTGATTAATTTCAACGCCAACGGATCTGGAAATTTATCAAATGCGTCGTATACATGGGCCTTCAATGATTCATTGAGGGCGGGACAGAATTTACAACATCGCTTCCCATCTGTTGACGCACTCAATAGTTATGGCGTACATTTAAAAGTACAGTATCCGGCCTTCAACAACGATCCCACGTTAGTGTGCAAGGATAGTCTGCGATTGGATCAGATCGTTGGTCCCGTACCTAAAATGGATTTCAATTTATTTAATGTTTGCGAGTCAGACCAGGCAACCTTTGAATCAAATCCGAACATTCCTATCAGCCGCGTGTCATGGGATTTTGGCGATGGCAATAGCACGCCAATGGGATTTTTAGCCAACGTAATTCCTGCCACAGCGACTACTATAGGCAAATTTCAATCACCAATTCATACCTACGCGGGTGCGGGAGAGTACGAAATTATTGTCACAGGAAAAACCGCTGATATCTTTGGTGGTTGTATTGATTCAGAAACCCGACTGGTTTCCATTCTAAAAAATTGGGCACCTACTGCAACTGAGTCCGGCTATGACATGTCCAGGCTCGATGGTGGCAAGGGCTTCTGGGTAAAGGAAGATCGCAATGGCAACACATCATGGGAATTTAACACTGCTGCAAAACAAAATATAAAAACCAATGAGATGGCATGGGTTACCGGCCCGACAATGCCTTACAAACCGCAGGACATATCTTATGTAAACAGTCCTTGCTTTGATCTTTCAACCTTTGCCAGACCTGTTCTTTCTTTTAAGCACTGGACGGATACAGAACCTTCTGATGGAGCGGTACTACAATATTCAATTGATGGCGGAGAAAAATGGGTACGCCTTGGAAACGTTGCCTCTGGACTGGATTGGTTTAACCGGTTAATCATTTCTGCTAATCCGGGAGAACAAACTGATCTTTCATCAGGTTGGTCATTTTTGGACCAGAACAATTGGGCGGTTGGTAAACACACCCTTGATGTGATACCTTTAACACCGGGCAACCGGAGTCAGGTGCGATTCAGGGTGGCATTCGCAAGTTTTAACAACCGGGAAAACCGGGACGGCTTTGCTTTCAATAATTTTGTGATCGAAGAACGCAACCGAACTATATTGGTCGAAAACTTTACCAATCTGGCGAACGTAGATAATAACAAAGAGTATAAAAGGTTCAGAGTTGATAATAATGGGAATTTTAATAGTGATGAACTTGTAAAACTTCAGTACCACCACCTGAGTGCATCAGGTCCAGAACCAGATCAATTGAACATTGCGAATCCTTCAGACCAAAATGCACGGGCTGCATTTTACGGCGTTACCAATCCTGTAAGAGCATTTATCGATGGCGGTTTTGGCCAAACTACGGGGAATTTTACTTTTATATCAGGTCAGAATCCGAACCCCTTACTGGATACCTACTTTAGTCTAAGGTCTTTGGTAACTTCACCCGTAAGTATTGCAATCGACTTTGTACCTGGCCCTGGTTCCGCGCTGAATGTCAAGGCAACGGTTCAGGCGAATAATACGATTGCTGCTGGTCAGTATAATGTTTTTATCGCGATAGCGGAACAACAGGTTTTAGGCCAGGCATACGTTCTTCGCAAATTTTTGCCAGACGCCGCAGGCATTCCGTTGACATCCCTTTCGGAAAATGACCTTCCGCAAATAGATACGGTGTCGTATGACATGCGGCACGTAACCCGAATGCCTAATGGGGAGTTTGCCCCAATTGCTGTGGTAGTATTTGTTCAAAATCTGGAAACAAAGGATGTTTTGCAAACTGTGATGCGCCAGGATGTAACACCATCTGCCTCCGAAATTGTGACGGGTATTGAAACGTTATTCGAAAATTATATCCGCGTATATCCTAATCCGGGTGACGAGCTGATCAATATCATTTTGCCTTCGAAGGTTAAGGTCGAGACGCCTGTGAAGCTCTTTGATACTTTTGGAAGAGAAGTCTTTGGTGGCTCCTTTAAATCAGGCGAGCACGCTAAAACCATTGAAACAAAAAGATTTTCATCGGGAGTGTACCTTATTCAGGTAGAAACCAAGGATGCCCTTGTCCGAAGAAAGGTCATGATTGTTCATGAATAATGGCGAGAGGAGTTCCTTTTGTACCTCGTTTAATACAACATATGATTCATAAAACCAATTTTTTAATAAATCTGATGGGCTTGTTCGATAATATTACTTCCCCTATTTTTAGTCAGCAAAAGTTCGTTTAAACCCCTCAAATGGAAATTTTCCTGACGGCGGAAGCCTGGTTAGCACTGCTTACCCTTACCTTCTTCGAAGTAGTGCTGGGCATTGATAACATCATTTTCATATCCATTGTTTCCAACAGGCTGCCTGTGGAGATTCGCGCGCGTACCCGCAATATGGGCTTACTGCTTGCCATGGGCGTTCGGATTTTGCTTCTCCTCACAATCACCTGGGTAATGAAATTTCAGGAACCTCTGTTCGGCGTCCCCCACTGGATCAGCGAGGATGGAGGAATCAGCGGTCGTGATCTGATCCTGATTTTCGGAGGATTATTCCTGATTGCCAAAAGTACCCGTGAGATCAATCACGAAATGGAAGGCGAAGAAGAAATGATCACTCAGAATTCGGGAAAAAAGGTTAATGTCAGGGGGATTATTGCCCAAATAGTTTTGCTGGATATTATTTTTTCATTTGACTCCATCCTGACAGCTGTGGGATTAACTGAACACATCATCATCATGATTATTGCAGTAGTTGTTTCCATTGGTATCATGATCATTTTCTCTGGAAAGATCAGCGACTTCATTCACAAGCACCCATCCATGGAGGTCCTGGCGTTGGGTTTTCTCATCCTCATCGGCTTTATGATTTTCCTTGAAGGATTAGGCAAGGATATCCCGAAAGGCTATATTTATTTTGCGGTTGTTTTTTCAATGGGTATCGAAATGATCAATATTCGTGTAAGAGACCGACGCAAAAAAGCCAGGGCAGCCTCACATGAATGATCAAACATTACAATATCCGATAGGGAAATTCAGCCCGCAAGAAGCGTATTCAAAACTGGAATTGGAAGAATGCATTCGTCGTATCGAAACATTACCTTCCAGAGTTGATTCCATAATCAAAAATTTTTCAGGCAAACAATTAGAAAGTTTTTACCGCGAGGGGGGATGGTCAGCGCGCCAGGTGCTTCATCATATATCCGATAGTCACATGAATGCCTATATCCGGTTTAAATGGGCGCTGACAGAAGATACTCCCGTAATTAAAGCCTACAATGAAAAATTATGGGCGGAAACACCTGAAACAAAAATGGATCCCCTATTATCGGTAAACCTTTTAAAGGCCCTTCATGTTAAATGGGTGGCGCTGATGAAGTTATTGACAACGGAAGATCTTAAAAAAGAATATATTCATCCGGAGACACAGAAACATATCAGGCTCGACCGGCTGGTCGCAATGTATGCATGGCACGGTGACCATCACCTGGCCCATTTGGAAATTGTAGCCAAAAAAAATTGAGCAAAGTCCCTGAAAAAAAATCACCGGAGGATTCAAAGTCGAACCCGTTAGCCGAATACTTACCACCCTTTTTTCTTTTTACATCACACCTGGAAACGATCTATCCGGCTCTGTTGAGAAGGGTAGCGATCATTCCCTACACCCGTGAACGAATACAAACTCCCGATGATGATTTTTTGGATCTTGACTGGCTGCTGAAAGACTCCGACAAGGTGGTGATCATTTCGCATGGTCTGGAAGGAAACAGCGAACGTCCCTATATCAAAGGCATGGCCAAGGCATTGCATGATCAGGGATTTGATGTGGTTGCGTGGAATTTCCGTGGTTGCAGTAATGAAATAAATCGACAGTTGCGTTTTTATCACAGCGGTGCCACCGATGATCTGGAAACAGTGATCCAACATATTACCCGTCATAAAAACTATAAAAAAATATTTCTCGTTGGCTTTAGCCTTGGTGGAAACCTCACCCTAAAATACCTGGGAGAACGGGCTGTCGGCGCACTGATTAAAAAAGCAGTCGTTTTTTCTGTG
>JAYSOP010000387.1:0-1791 GCA_043722905.1 Chryseolinea sp. | reverse complement strand
AATCCGCCCATTTTTTGGAAGAGATCGGCCCGAACAAACATGCACGCGCCTGTCGCCCAGAATATGGGCACAGCATCATTATATTGATGATTATCTTTTTCAAGTGAATTGAAAATCCTTCCTCTGCAAAACGGATAACCAAGGGTGTCAATAAATCCTCCTGCCGCGCCCGCATATTCAAAACTTGATTTATCTGAATAGGAAAGGATTTTTGGTTGGACAGCGCCAACCGATTTATTTTTTTCAAATACCGAGATAACGGGCTCGATCCAGTTTTCTGTTACCTCTACGTCCGAGTTCAATAACACATAATACTTTGCTTCTATTTTTGACAGCGCATAATTGTAGCCTCCGCAAAATCCAAGATTGCTGGAAATCCTAATCACTTCAACTTGTGGAAATTCTTTTGTTAAAATATCTACCGATCGGTCGGATGAATTGTTATCGGCAACAATGATTTTTGCGTCTCCGCTAAATTTAAGAACAGAAGGAAGAAACTTTCTGAGTAGCTCCTCGCCATTGTAGTTGAGAATAACAACAGCAGTTTGGGTCATCCCAACATCGAGCTAAGATCCATCCCCGGAATATTGGGCAATATACCTTCCGTACTTTTTCGGATTTCTTCTTTGGCCAAAACCTCAACCTCGTCAGAGGCCTTGTTGACGGCAGCAACAATTAAATCCTGCACAAGTATTTTGTCTTCGGATTTTAAAATGGCAGGATCAATGTCCAGGCTGATTAAAAGTTTTTTTCCATTTACCGTTGCCTTTACCATACCACCGCCAGATTCTGCGGAAGCTTTGATCAATACTAAATTATCCTGTGCTTCTTTCATACGGGCCTGCACTTCTTTCACTTTGCCCATCATTTTCATCATGTCGAACATAAAACTCGATTTTAATTTCGGTATGAACCCGCCAAGGTCTTTTCGCTTTTGCAAAAAGACCTTGGAGGGTAACTATAATCTATTTCGTTAGCAGCATCACCGTACCAGATCTGTTGAAATTCTGGCCAGCAAGATTAACCATGTCAGCCTTCCAAACGTAGGCACCCTCTGTCATTGTCACGCCATTTCTTTTTCCATCCCAAGGTTCATTTTTCTTTGTGCTAAAAATTAAAGCTCCCCATCGGTCAAATATGCTCAGTTCTATTTTTACGATAAACTCTCCTGTCACCGTAAAGGTGTCGTTTAGGTTGTCACCGTTTGGTGTAAACGCAGTAGGGGAAATAAGATGTGTCTCTTTTACAAACGACAAGGAATTGGAGATGGAAGTTGTAAGACCTGTTTCAACTGAGGTTGCTACAATTTTGTAAGAGACAAACTGATTTTTTGGATCTGGTTGATCGTCTACAAAAAGGGTGTCGGTGCCAACATCAAATTTTTTGATCAATGTATTTCCCAGCCCGTACTTTTCCACTGTGTAGTTTTTTACGCCTTGGTTCCAACCTGCATAGCGGCTCCAGTTGAGGTAGGTAATATTTTTATTGTCCAAAGAGCCATAAAGTCGTATTGGACAAACAAGAGCCCCGGTTGCACTGATGTTACCACAGTTATCCGTATAATTTATTGCATAGCAAAAACTAAAACGAGTTTCGTAATCCGGGTCACTGAATTTCTTGTCCGGTGTTTCTTTAAGGAAAACGGATGTGCCTGAAAGAATCGATCTTGAAACTTTAAAACCTATAGGTATAATTTTTGGATCCAATAACCACGTAAGGTCGACTCCCGGGTCGCTTACAACTGAGCTTACATTGTTAATAGCTGGTGGTGTATTGGTGTTGAAAGCGGTG
>JAYSOP010000386.1:0-3047 GCA_043722905.1 Chryseolinea sp. | reverse complement strand
TTATTTTCGTGAGTTGGCGCAACAGCTACCATTGCTCGATCTTACCGAGAAATTTATAGATACCGGATTTGAAAAGTTGTACATCAATGATCAATATGGTGGCCACCTGTCGGTTGATGGGAACCGTCTAGTTGCAGAAGAAATTTCAGCTTGGCTAAAAAATTTAAATATGAAGCAGTGATGAAAAAAGGGGATCCAATCTGATGAGGATTACTTATCGAAACGCAAACAACAAAGATTATTGGACAAAGCGATGGGATGAGATTCCCGCGGATGCTCCGATGGAAAATTTGGATGTGTATCCGCTTAAATATTCCGAGCTGACAGTAAAAGACAAAGCAGGAAAAATTCTGGAGGCGGGTTGTGGGGCAGGGCGTATCCTGCGTTACTACCATGATCGTGGTTACGATATCATCGGTATCGATTTCATCGAGGTCGCAATCAGCAAGCTTAAGGATATCGACCCAACCCTACATGCAGAAGTCGGTGATATTGCAAATCTAAGATTTGCAGATCAATCGTTCAAGTACGTCCTCGCTTTTGGCTTGTATCACAATCTTGAGCACGGACTGGATAAAGCCGTTCAGGAAACACATAGGGTGTTGGAGAAGGGTGGATTGGTTTGTGCCTCTTTCCGAGCGGACAACATCCAGACTAGGCTTACTGATGGTCTGGCGGACAGGAGAGCGAAGCACCTGGGTGGCGAAAACAAAGCACGGGCTTTTCATAAGATGAATCTGACGCGAAGCGAGTACGAGCAACTATTCACGCGCGCTGGCTTCAATATAGATTTTATCGGACCAGTAGAAAACATGCCTATTCTGTATAAATTCTCGATTTTTCGCTCTCCTGGGCATAAGAAATTTGATGAAAATAAAGCGCGGATGGAGGGATATCGTCTGTCGTGGTTTGGACAGCGCCTACAAAATTTACTGATGCGGTTCTTCCCAGACCAGTTCTGCAATATATACGTGCTGATCGCACGTAAGGCAGGCTGATGTCATCGTCAAGAAAACTGGTCGGCATTACACAGCGGGTGGTTCACTTGCCGGATCGCGAAGAACGGCGTGACATGCTTGATCAGGCATGGACCGGCTTTGTGAGTGCCTGCGGTTTTGACCTGATCCCGATCCCGAATCGTTTGGATGACCCCGTCGACTATCTTAGCCGTGTGGGTGTTGATGCGATCATTTTGTCAGGTGGAGGGAATGTCTCGGACCAGTGGCTTACCCTTAGCGGCCAGTTTCCAACCGTGCCCCCTATGTTGCCGGACGTTGCCCCAGAACGAGATGAAATGGAAAGCAAGTTACTGCGCGCTAGCACCGTGCAGGGCTGGCCGGTAATTGGTGTATGCCGAGGCATGCAATTTATTAACCTGTTCCATGGTGGCCGACTGGAACCGGTCAGAGGGCACGTAGGGATTTATCATCAACTATCTTCCCGCGTTACTAATGATGGCTTTTACTTCGACGAGCGGGTCAACTCATTTCATGACTTCGGAGTGCCTCTGGATGGACTGGGCAGGGAACTGCAGGTTCTGGCGGAAGCCGAAGGTTATGCCGAAGCAGTTTTGCATCGACGCGCCAAGCATCTGGGCATTATGTGGCATCCAGAGCGTAACGCGCCTTGGTCTCACAAAGACGTCATGTTGTTTTCAAAATTCCTGTCGGGAAGGACAGTGCATGAATTATGTTGATCACCAGTCGGCTATTAAGGTAATCATACTGGCTGCGGGCGAAGGCCGTCGGCTGCGCCCCTACACTCTCGATCGGCCAAAATGTCTGGTTGAAGTGGGGGGGCGTAGCCTGATTGACCGTCAGCTTGACGTGCTGCACTCACGAGGATTGGATCGAATCATTGTGATCGGCGGGTATCGGGCCGACAAGCTCTGCCGCCCTGATTTCGAATTGCGACTCAATACTCGCTACGCCGAAACGAACATGGTATGGACGCTATTTTCCGCAGAAGACGAGCTGAATGGCGATGTGATCGTGGCTTATGGTGATATTGTTTATTCGGGTGCCATCCTTGACAAGCTTCTGGCCTCCAGAGCAGATATTGCCGTAGCAGTTGATAAGGATTGGGAACGCTACTGGCGTGCGCGCAGTGACGATCCGCTATCGGATGCGGAATCGCTCAAGCTTGGCGAAGATGGCAGGATACTTGAATTAGGCCAAAGGCCTGAGAGTATCGAGGAAATTCAGGGGCAGTACATGGGCCTGATGAAGTTCTCGGCTAAGGGGCTTGCGTGCCTGAAGGAGGTTTTTCATGTCGCCAAATCGAATCAGAACTTGAGAGGGAAACATCCTGAGCAAGCTTACATGACGGATCTGATTCAGTTGGTGATCGACTGCGAGTTTCGAGTCGATGCGGTACTGGTGCATGGGGGCTGGGTGGAAATTGATACCGTTGCAGATTGTGAATCTGATATTACACGGTCTCGTTTAAGCGATCTTGCCGTACAGGGTTGAATTGAGGCGTGACATTTAACAATAGGAATTGGTTCTGAATTGCCTTGCAAAGCATGTTTGAGTTTCTAGCCATCTCGGGGAAAATCGCAAAGCTTTTCCCAAAGCTCAAAGCTTTATTTCTGAGGAAGATTCGGCAGTCTATTCGTGGGTATTACACACTACGGAAGAACAATCTATTGCATGTCCCCGCGGAATTAAAAAACAAGCTAGAGGCAACGCGTGTACTGCCAGAAGGCGAAAGGCTGTCACCTCATATCTTTGGAGCTATTCCCGAAAACCATGAGTTGATTGTTCGGCAATTTCTCCTTAGTAGATATTTTTGTTCATATTTAAGGTTCAATTTTTTTCTTTTGTTGGCGGTGGGCTCCGTTAAAAACAAGTTTTACTTCCCGCTTCCCTTGAATTGGAGAAAAGCGCTAACTGATGCAAATGTTGCAGCAGAAACGCGCACAAATGCTTTGTTGTGGTGCGTTGAGATTTTCATTCACTGGATTGATGGCTTGAAAAGAATTCTTATGGTGTTCATTTATAGCTTCTGGACATTAATTTCAAAATCAGGCTGGCCAAGTAACTATG
>JAYSOP010000385.1:0-1779 GCA_043722905.1 Chryseolinea sp. | reverse complement strand
AAGTAGGCTCTGAAAAAAACAATTCCGCCAATCCTTTCATAGAAAAAAAATAAAACGGTGCCGAGAAAAAGAAGCGGTATAGTATTGGAGATTAGGTGGTTCAGACTTCCATGCAACAGGGGCGCCGAAAAAATTCCAATCAAACCCACGGGGTTCCATGGAATAATTCCAAAATAACTTAAAGGCCATCCGTACATAAATTCGACATAGAAAGCAGCCCACATTAAAAAAACTAACCGGAAGGGAACTATCGAGCTTCCAAACCAAGACTGATTCATGTAATAGGATGATGATTGGATCGCAAATAAGTAAATAACCCTGAATGGAGTTTGAATTAAACCTTATTTTTATACATTTCTTTGAATTAAATTCAATCTATATTTACCTATTCAATACGAAACATGTACGAAAAAGAGCCGGTCAAAATATTTGTCGTCGAAGATGACCAAGCGTATACAAAATTTCTCAAATATGTACTTGCCCTGAATCCTGATTACGAAGTTGAATTTTTCACGACGGGTCAGGAATGTTTAAATAATCTGCACAAAAATCCAGCGGTTATTACGCTTGACTATTCACTTCCGGATATGCCCGGTGAGAAGGTGCTTAGCCAGATCAGAACTCATGATCCCAACATCAATGTCATTATCGTTTCGGCTCAGGAAAAAATCGGTACTGCCGTGGAGTTACTCAAACTCGGCGCGTATGATTACATCACGAAGGACAATGAAACAAAGGACAGGATTATCAATGCGATTAATAATGCGAGGAATAAAACTTCGTTGATCAGGCAAATCGATTTCCTGAAGAAAGAGATTTCTGAAAAGTATGAATTTGAAAAAAGTATAATAGGCTCCAGTCCTGCCATCCGAAAGATTTTTGCCTTGCTGGAAAAGGCGTGCACCACCAATATTTCAGTTTCTATTTCAGGGGAAACGGGCACAGGCAAGGAATTGGTTGCTAAAGCCATCCATTATAATTCGAAAAGAAAAAACAAACCTTTTGTTGCCGTCAACATCGCAGCGATACCACGCGACCTCATTGAAAGCGAACTGTTTGGACATGAAAAAGGAGCTTTTACGGGTGCTGTCACACGGCGAATAGGAAAATTTGAAGAAGCCGATGGAGGATCTATTTTTCTGGATGAGATCGGGGATATGGATCCTAATCTTCAGGCAAAACTCCTGCGCGTGTTACAGGAAAAGGAGGTCACACGCATAGGGGGTAATCAGCTTATTAAATTAGATGTGCGGATTGTGGCGGCTACGCATAAAGATCTTGCTGAAGAAGTGAAATCAGGAACATTCAGGGAAGATCTTTATTATCGATTGCTGGGTTTACCCATTCATCTTCCGCCCTTGCGAGACCGTTCAACAGATGTCATTCTGATTGCCAAGCACTTCCTCGATCAATTTACCAAAGAAAACCAAATGCCGCGCTTTAAAATAAGTCAGGAAGCGCAGGAAAAACTTCTTCAATATCCTTTCCCCGGCAACATTCGCGAACTTAAATCCATCATAGAATTGGCAGCAGTAATGGGAAGTGATCAGGAAATAAAACCTCAGGATATCAGTTTCAACAGTTCTACCCGAATTGAATCTTTTCTCTACCAGGAAATGCCCATGCAGGAATACATGTATCGCATTATCCGCCATTTTTTAAACAAGTACGATAACAACATTTTAGAGGTAGCGAAGAGACTGGATGTTGGCAAGTCTTCATTGTACCGCTATTTAAAAGAAATGGAAGAGGCGGGAATATGAATTTTCAACAATATGT
>JAYSOP010000384.1:0-3130 GCA_043722905.1 Chryseolinea sp. | reverse complement strand
GAGTTCTATCTCTTTGAAGCTGATGCACGAAAACGAGAAATGTACTTTAAAACAACAGCGGGTAAAAAGGCAGTCAAGCTGATGCTTGGAGGAACTTTACTGAAATTGGGTTATTCCACAACGGCGGGGGTCATTGTTACCAGTGATTAACACAATGAACGGTCAGCGGCCGCTCAAAACGAAATTAGTTGATGGCATTTCCAAAACCCGCAGCGGACAAAACAGTCAACGACTGCGGGTTTTCAATCGAAGCCATTATTTGGGTAAATTTCATTTTTTAACATTGGATGAAGACCAGGGAGATTCTACATGACACATTGGATATTGACCATGGACTGTTTGAAACTTTCCTTACGTTATTCACTGATCCAAAGAAAGTAGTTACTCACCCCGAACTATTTACCAAGCCCTGGAAGTACGCCACGTACATTGTTACCATCAGCTGCTTTTTAACCTGGTTCTTTATTCATTTAATCGTCGACCCCACTGACCAAGCGACATTCTGGAATGTTCCAAGACGCGTCCTGGAATTGTCCAATGGATATGCCGCCTTTTATGAAAATACGCAGCCCCTGAAGCGGCTTTTAATACATGCGATCGGACTATACGTTGTGTTAATATTCCTATTCTATAATCAGAGAAAATCCACCTCACTCAATGCCGTGAGTTTATATCTTATCGGGCACTCGGTCTTCCTGCAATTCATTTTTCAGTCGATCGGAATTATTTTCCTAAGAAAGGGTATGCTGAGTGAAAGCAATGTCATGCCTTTTATCGGTGGCGCAACGCATATCACTTATTTACTTTATGCATTGATCAGGATATATGGTCAAAGCTGGGCTCGTGGCCTCCTTATTCCACTTGTTATTGCGATTGAAATGGTGATTTATGGATTTACATCCACGCGCTTACAGCATATCTTCTACTATTCCTTCCTTAATCGTGACAAGATGCATTTCACGCTTGAGAGGACGATGGTCCCGGGTTCAATTGAAACGCCTTATGTTTTACCAGTTTCAGAAATGGATAATTTCCGGGATAAGCCATTCATCGATCTGCCTAACAAAGACAGTCTCAAAAGGAACTCCATGTCCGATGATCTCCATCACGTGATCGGTCAGGTATCTGTTTTTGACTCCCTGCTGTTCATGACTGATTATTACATGCCCACGCGAGACGAAATCGCAAAAATCTCCGTCCATTGCTTTTCCACTCCTCGTTTTTTGCCACAGTGGAGAACAACAATTTTTGAAAAAATGAACCGGTATTCTCCGGATGCAGTAGAGGCGTTTTTAAGAATTGATCCGCCCACGCAAACGGTCTTTACCAGTTACCGAATTCCGACCGACAGTAACGCAAGGATCAGTATCGCGAGTATGGATGTTCGTTCCGGTCGCCTGAACTACAACACCACCCTGGAATTAAAGGGAGATGATATACATGTTTATGGAATCGCAATGGATCAAGCGTTCGTTTACTTATGCGGCAGTGCCCGGGATATTTTAAACAACTTTGAATTAGGTGTCATTCTGAAAATCAACAAGCTGAGCGGCAAGATTCAGGATACGAAATATTTGGGCGATGACTCTTTTTCCTCGTCCACAAAATTCAAAGGCATCAACGTTCTACCGGGCAGAATTGAAATTCTGGTAAACCACGACTATAAGAGATTATTTTTGTTTGGTACTTCCGAATCATCTGTTCTGACGCTCCCCGACCGCTCATTTTGATTCAATTATATTCCATGCCTTTCAGTTCATTCTTAGGGACGGGATTTCATGATCAATCCTTCCACCATCCTTCTTAAAGATTTCCGCGTCGATCTCATCGTAGACAAACCCGTGGGGAAGGTTGGGGAAGATTTTTTGTCAGGAATTCCGTTTACCTGAAGTTAGAGCAGAACCTTAAGGATGCTTATTTTTGTTTAACTTTAGACTTGCAAAACCGACAGAAATCATGAACAATGTGTATGTTAAGATTGATTTGAGTTTCCAGCAATTGGAGGATATAGTAAAACAGCTTTCCCCCTCAGAAAAACTGAAGCTAAATGAGGCGATTTGGAATGAGGAGATGGACATACCTGAAGAGCATCGCAAATTGGTTCAGCAGCGTATCAAAAAGTCACGCCAAAATCCTGCCAGAATGATTGATTGGAACAAAGGTTCCAGGGTGCTTAAATCTTAATGGCCAGGTACAAGATATCGATTGACCAGGAGGCCTTACAAGACATACAAGATGCAACAGACTGGTACAATGAACAGCTCTCTCGGCTAGGCGGCCACTTCCAAAAGCAGGTAAAGGGGCAAATCGGTTCATTGAAAAAGAATGCAAGCCTCTATGCTGTTCGATATGACGATGTCCGCTGCATGCTCGTACCAAGGTTTCCCTTTCTTGTACACTTCACAATCAGTGAAAAAGAAAAACTCGTTGAGATATTTGCGGTCTTGCACACCAGCCGAAATCCACGGATCTGGTCTGAAAGAAGAAAGGACGCCTGAGTGATTCTAAAAATGAATATTCTAATCCATTCTTACCGATAAGCCGCCTTTAGCACGTTGCAGAGACCTTAAGGGTGTCGATACCACTACACATCGACACTCCGTATACCCTTGACAAGCTTGGAGCAACGGCTAGACGTTCGGGGATGAAGGGGTCTGCACATTGAGGTCTTTATTTGGGAACTTTCAGAAGTCTCAGGGCGGCCGAGTTCCGAGG
Source organism: Chryseolinea sp. (assembly GCA_043722905.1). Taxonomy (GTDB): domain Bacteria; phylum Bacteroidota; class Bacteroidia; order Cytophagales; family Cyclobacteriaceae; genus Chryseosolibacter. Next base: position 415 of record JAYSOP010000384.1, on the reverse strand, counting down.
CGAGCCCGTTCGTGTTGTAAGCGTGTCCTTGGACATTTGTGTAAACAAATGTACATCTTGCTAAAACCAGATTTGCCGGTTTTTGGTCTGGGAGTTTCTGACGAATGCGTCAGCATTCGTCCATCTTGCCGAGACTTAAAAACTGGTCTCTGACCTTGCCGAGCTCTTACGAATGCAGCAGCATGCGTACATCTTGCCGAGCAATTGGGCAGAGATAAACCATTATCCGCCCAAGAGCTCCATACCCTCAGACAAGAGCAGGCAGTTCCGGTTTTAGAAAATCTCAAGGCCTGGATGATGGATGCCTACCGGCAGGTACTTCCGGAGAGCACCATTGGAAAATTGGAAAGGCCATCGGCTACTCCCTGAAACGCTGGGATAAACTTAGCCTTTACACTACGGATGCACGCTTACA
>JAYSOP010000383.1:0-2577 GCA_043722905.1 Chryseolinea sp. | reverse complement strand
GTCAAACTGATCTGCTTGATACAGCAATACGCGGTAATTGCTTATCTGCCTGGTAAGAATTGTGCTAAAGCCATTCTCCCGGGCAACCTCCTGAATAGCCCTGTTAACCTTCAGATAAACAGGTGCCATTAAAAGTTTTTGCTTATTCTGCAAAGTGTTTTGGGCGTCTTGTTGCAATTGCTCCAGTGCTGCCATGTCCTTCTCCAATTCACGCTGCTTATTTAAACGTACGGTATCCACCATCGCATTTGCATTCGTGTTAAAGTCCGTGTATTCCTTCTGTAATTTTTGTGACTTAGCGTCAATATCCTTTTTAAACTGAGCTTGTGATGATTTCAGATCTGTTTCGATTTGCTTTAGGTCGGGAAGCTGTTTGAAGATATATTCCATGTCAGCATACCCGATTTTACCTGACGATGGTACGGTTTGAGCTTGTGAAGCAAAAGCGGCTGAAACGACAAACATGACCAATAACTTTCTCATTTAATGCTTTTTTTTAAGGAAACATTTTCAAAGATAATATAATTCATCGGAGTGAAAATTTTGGCTCGGGAAGATCAGTTTTTGAAAAATCAGTCAGATCTTCTGATAATCATTTTAGTTCCCGGAATAATATGAAAATATGTCCAGTCATAAGCCGTTTTGGCAACGCACAAAACATGGTACGGCTATTGATTGAACTGGATGAAAAGGAGATAAATGAATGAATAAATTTAAGCATTTATTAACCACGGTTGACCTGTTAAATACACTCAATGGTGGTGTTAGTGAACCTTATGTTTCGTTTCGGGAGGTAGCCTCTGGCCGTGAACTTCGTGTTCGTGTTCCCGGAGTTAACCGTAAAATGCTTCAGGTGGAGATTAACGAAAACCATTTGTCTGTATACTACCTGATACCTATGGCGTCGTCGGGGAAGGAATTATTGTTGCCCAAAGAAGTCACCAAACAAGTGATCCCCTATTTCATAAAAATTTCGGGAATTCATGCTACTTATGAAGCTAACGAGTTGGTGGTTAAACTTCCATTTAATGAATTAACAAGCGGTTACAATCGCAAAATTCCTATAGTGGAAGAATAATGATTTGAAAACCAAAAAAGAAGTCGCTCGCGAAGGGCGACTTCTTTTTTTCGATCACGAGTCTCACCAAAGTAGTTTAACTTTGTAAACTCAAAAATTATTATTGCCCGCTGACCTTCATTTGCAAAGAATACAGCGATTTAGAGGCAGTAATAAATAATGTTTTTTTATCGCTCCCGCCAAAGCATACGTTCGCTGTCCATCCTTCAGGTACTGGAATATGGCCGATCTGTTCACCATCAGGATTTAGAATGGTGACGCCTTTGCCTGTGAGATAAACATTACCTTTTCTGTCGATGGTCATTCCATCGGAACCCAAAGCGGCAAATAATTTCCGGTCGGATAAAGTGCCCTCCTCATTAATCCGAAAAGAATATGTTTTGCCGGCGTTGATATCCGCAACGTATAGTTTTTTTCCATCGGGTGTACCCACAATTCCATTAGGCCGAACAAAATCTCCTGCAGCAACTTCCAGGATTTTGCCATCAGCACTGAAATAATATACATTCTCTTGTTCTATCTCCTTTTCAGATCGATTCCAATAGTCCCTTTTATAAAATGGGTCGGTAAAATATATCCAACCCCTGGGATGTATCCAAAGGTCATTTGGTCCATTTAGTTTTTTACCTTTAAAGTCTCTTACCAAAATCGTGACCTTTCTATTCTTGTCAATACTCCACAACTCGTTTTGGAGGTCTGCGCACGCGAGCAGGTTTCCATTCATGTCAAAAGCGAGCCCATTAGACCTCCCTGCACCTTCCATGAACACCGATATTGTGCCATTCGTTGACCACTTCATAATCCTGTCGTTGGGCTGGTCGGTAAAAAATACATTCCCATCCTGATCTGCAGTGGGGCCCTCTGTAAACTTGAATTCGGATGAGATCAGTTTAAGGAGCGCACCCTTTTGTATCAGCTTGCTTTTTTCCACTTTAGGCTGGGAAGAAACCATCCATGATAATGAGAGGAAAAAAGTGAAGATAAAAATAATCCGCATTTGCGTCGAATATTAAGTAAAGCCTAACAATGATTTTTCAATATAGGAAATCTGCATACTGGCACAAAACAGAGCGACCATATCGTGTTAAATCTTTTATTTTTGATGCAAAAGGTGTCGATAAACCAAATTAAGTTTATCAAACTCCCGTTTAATAGTAGTAGAAATATTTTCGGAGTTTATTTCCGGATCACCGGGAGAGTAATTTCTGCCTATTATAAAACGGTAAAGCTTCCAGTCATCGTACCTGGTAAAATCCAATAATGCGTTTTCATCAGGGAAAGAATGTACGGGTCGTTTCTCTCCGGCAACCTGGATCCAATAGGTCTTCCGCACATTTTCCTTATTATTTTCATCCAGATTTAACCTCTGTAGCAATTGAAAAAATGTTTTTTTGTACTCGGGTTCATGCATCTTCTGATAAAAATAATCTCTGTCTTTCCATCCGGCATTTTCATTTCCCGGAATTAACCACACACCAACTTCTTTCTGACGGATAGTG
>JAYSOP010000382.1:0-3385 GCA_043722905.1 Chryseolinea sp. | reverse complement strand
TCCATAAAGCCGACGAGCTTTTTACTTGAAACTTTCAACATACCCTGCATGAAACTTTGCCTAACGCTGATTTTTCTTTTGTGGATATTTCCCTTTGAGTCCAGGGCACAACCGGCAGTTTCTAAATTCAGGGCAGCCGTTGTCAAGGTTGACATTACTCCACAAGATTCGCAAAATCTTTTAGGATACGGCGCAAGAAAATCCACCGGTGTGCTGGATGCTATATTTCACAGGATTGTCGTCATGGATGATGGTACCACGCAGTTTGTACTGGTTTCTTCTGATATCTGTCTGTTTTCTCCTGCGGAATACGATCGTGTTGCGGCACGTGTAAAAAGTCTTTACGGGATTAATCCGCTTAATTTCTGGTGGACCGTCACGCACACTCACTCCGCCCCTGAAGTCGGGCCGCCTGGTCTGGGAAGTGTTTTTATGGGCGATCGCTACAAACACGAAGTTGACCCCGGCTATACGCCTATGATTGAACAAAAATTGCTGGACGCCATTGGTGAAGGCCGAAAAAAACTAATCCCGGCTAAGCTCGGTGTCACCTGGGGATTCTCACAAGCGAATATCAACAGGCGTGCCGTTGATGTTGATGGCAAAGCATCTCTCGGACTAAATCCGGATGGCCCCGTCGACCGTAGAATCGGTCTCATCAGAATTGATAAATCAGACGGATCTCCTTTAGTGTTGCTTGCCAACTACGCCATTCATGGAACCGTGCTAGGGGGAGCTTCCACCCAGATCAGCGGTGACGCGCCTGGTGTAGTGGCACAATATGTCGAAGAAAAAACTGGCGCGCCATTACTTTTTCTAAACGGGGCCGCGGGGAACCTTGCGCCCATCTATAGCGTCTACCCGACGGCCAGAGAAGGGCATCTCAGCCAGTTTCGGGTTTTGTTAGGAGACAAAATTCTGGAAGCTAATAAAAAACTGATTTCTGACACGAACGATGTGACATTAAAATCAGGATCTCTCGTGGTAAAAACCCTGCGAAAAACAGGACTCGGCTGGCCCGCTGATATGAACAATTACACCACGACCACAAAGGCTGGTATTAATATGGTACTCCTGCCCGTGCGGTTTTTGCAGCTAAACGATAACATCGCGATATGGAGTGCACCGCTGGAACTGTTTTGTGAAATTTCGAATGACATCAGGGAGCGCTCACCCTTTCCTTATACTTTCTATGTTGGCTATAGCAACGGATGGCTGGGTTATTTACCCACCGCCTCTGCATGGGACCATGGCGGTTATGAAGTAGAAGTGGTGTGCCCTTATACGCCTGCCGCCGCAAAAGATCTTACCGAGGGAGTGCTGGGGTTTTTACAAGAAAAATAAAGAATCGTCCCTGGATTTATTTACTTCAATACCCTTACCTGGATGATCCTAAAAAGAATGTGGCTGCGTATCTGGCACTGGGAAAGCTGGGACTGGCGGATAAAATATATATTGATATCACCTGCCTGGTTTTGGTTTTGTATTCGCGCAAAATCTGCCTGGTTTTTTACCGCTGCCAATCCAACGCTGACATTTGGAGGTTTTGATGGAGAAAGTAAAAAAGAGATTTATGACCAACTGCCCCCGGGCACGTATCCTAAAAGCATTTACATTTCTCCAGGCTCATCCTTCACAGAAGTAGACAACCTGTTGCGAAGCCATCATTTCACATTTCCTATTGTCGTAAAACCGAATGTTGCGAAAATGGGGTTGATGTTTCGCAAAATTGATACACTTGCCGACTTACGTGCGTACCACGGCAAAATAATTTCAGATTACATACTGCAGGAGTACATTCAATTACCGCTTGAGGTAAGCGTATTCTATTACCGTTTTCCACACCAGCAGAAAGGAAAAATTACCGGGTTTTTAAAGAAAGATTTTTTAGAGGTAAGGGGTGATGGAAAATCGACGCTATGGGAGTTGATCCTGGATTACCCACGCGTGCAATTCCGGCTGGATGAAATGAAATTGAAACACCGGGAAAAAATAAATTCAGTCATTCCCATGGGCGAGGTCTATGTATTATCTCACGCATTAAATCTTAGCCGGGGTGGGATACTGATCAGTCTGAAGCATGAAAAAGATGAACGACTGTTAAAAGTTTTTGATGACATCAGTCATTACACCAAATACTTTTATTATGGACGTTACGACATTAAATGTCAATCAATAGAAGACCTGAAACAGGGAAAACATTTTTCCATTCTGGAATTTAACGGCAGCGGGGCGGAGCCGCACCACGTTTATGGCAATGGTTATTATCTATGGGAAGCGTGCCTCATTCTGGTGGAACACTGGAAAATACTCTGTGAAATATCCCGCATCAATCGCAAAAACGGAACTCCTTACTGGAAATTCTTACCAGGCTTGCGCTTTCTAAAAGCTTCTGATAAACATTTAAAAAAACTGAAACAGCTGGATCTGGAGTTATCGTTATCGTAATAGACGCTTCAAAATAATTCAGGCATGCTTTTTTATTCTTAAGGCAAGGATAGATATAGCAGCAATGGATTCGGTTGGCACCATCATTAGAGATTTTCAGGATTTCATTTTAGATAAAGCTTACCCCTGCGTTGCGGCCAGGGCGGCCATTGCCCGTGAACATCTTGCTTGTTTTATCGCCGACCATATGGAATGTCCCAAAGACGATCACCTTATCCTTGCATTCCTGTATAAGTTTATAGAAAATTTTCGTGGCACAGCATCAACCTTGCACAGTGCAGCCGTTATTTTTAAAAGGCCGGATATCCAGGATGAAGAAAGTTTTGATACGCTTCTTTGGAAGAAACTAGAATCATTAAGGCTGCTAGATGAAAAACGTTTTTCATATGATAAGAGGGTCAGCGCTGATCCCTTATCGCCGGATTTTAGTTTTAGTCTGGGAGAAGAGGCTTTCTTCATTATTGGCTTGCATCCGGCAAGCTCCAGGATAGCCCGTAAATTCAAATACCCTGTTTTGGTTTTTAATCCACACGCCCAGTTTGAACATCTCAGAAATTCCGGACTGTATGGGAAAATGAAAGATATTGTCCGCCAACGGGATAGAAAATATTCAGGCTCCATCAATCCAATGCTGTCAGACTTTGGCAACAGTTCAGAAATTTATCAGTATAGTGGACGGCAATATGATGACTCATGGAAATGTCCCTTACAGCAACCGCATGGAGCAACTGAACATCATCCCGCCGAGAAGTAGTGTTTCATTTATTTTGAAGAAGCACCAGCGTCTGAGGGTGGTCGATATTCACGGTGAACAGGTGTCCGATTTTATCTGTTTTAATCTGTACGATAAAGCTGAATACCTTTCTTCCGGCAGAACGATTGATTATGCCGAAACAATTTTTCTTACGAAGGGACATCCATTCTATTCAAACCGAAG
>JAYSOP010000381.1:0-4212 GCA_043722905.1 Chryseolinea sp. | reverse complement strand
TCCAGCTCCTCTTTACTTTGTCTGCGGATAATTTCCTGTTCACTCAATACCATAATCTTTCAAATTCAGGGGCAAAATAAGCAAAAAGCAGAAAGCTCAACGCAAAAAGCACAGGGGACTTAATTGGTCAATTGCGGATAGCCGGGTAATGGTCAGTGGTCAATGGTCAGTGGTCAGTAGTGAATGGTCAGTGGTCAGTGTGGACTAATAAATTCAACTGAAATGAAACCCCACAATGCCTAATGCCTCATTCCCTTCCTCCGCTTTAATTCCGCCCGAATGAAGGTCAGCTCCCGGCTACTCTGCCCGGCAACAGAAGTATTCTCCGCAGCGCGCCTTAATAAATATGGCATAACGGATTTAACCGGACCATAAGGAACGTATTTAACGACATTATATCCCGCCTTCGCCAGATTGAAAGAAATGTTGTCGCTCATGCCGTATAGCTGGGCGAACCAGACGTGTGGGTCATTGCCGGATAGTTGTTGATCTGCCATCCGTTGTGTGAGGAGGGCATTGCTGTATTCATTGTGTGACCCACACATCACATACACTCTGTCGACGTGGGTAATACAAAATTCAAGTGCATCATTAAATGCTTTGTCGGTGGCAGCCTTATCGCGATGGATGGGGTCCGGGTAGTTGAGTTTTCCTGCGCGCTTTCGTTCCTTTTCCATATAGGCACCGCGGACCAGTTTTGCTCCCAGAAAATAATTTCCGTTCAGGGCATCCTGATAGTCATTGTTTAAGTTCTCCAGCGAATCGATCCGGTACATTTGATAGGTATTGAACACGATCGCTTTTTCCCCGTTGTATCTGGCCATCATTTCATCCGCTATTTTATCGATGGGATCCTGGATCCAGGTTTCTTCTGCATCTATCAATACAGGGACACCAAATGAATGGGCCTTCTCACAAATATGATCGATACGGGCGCGGGCTCGTTCAAAGGAGGCGTTTTCTTGCCCGGAAAGTTTTTCGTGGCTATTGATCTTTTCAAGCACCTCACCTGAGGCTAAGCCTGTTACTTTAAAAACACAAAAGGGAATACTCGCGGAGCGGTGGGCTTTCTCAATGGTTCTTAAAATTTCATCCCTGGTAAGGTCAAATCCTTCCTCCGATTTTTCACCTTCAACAGAATAATCAAGTATGGTTCCTACATGAAAACGACTCAATAATTGGATAACCCCTTCACTTTTTTCAATACTTTCGCCGCCACAGAAATGATCAAAAGACGTTTTTTTTATGATGCCCTCAATGGGTAAGCCTGCCTTTAGCGCAAGTTTCAAAAAGCCGGTCGCAACAAAAGAGATCCATGGATGATTGACGAGGGAAAAAATGAAATTCGCTTTCTTCAGATTAGTATCTGATTTATATGAAAACGCAATAGCGGTATCTTCGAATGAAATAATGGGTTTTGATTCCATAAATTTAAAGGTGCGCAAATATATAAAAGACGAAATTATTCCGTTCGAAATCGTTTCCATTAATCCATGATAAGACAATGAATGCTGTAATTTTTAATACCTTTCCCCTCATTTAAGTAAGGATGACCGACAATATTAAATTTTCTACTGACCCGGGGGCTGATCTGGCCGCCTTTCTGAAGGAGAAAAATTACACCAAAATTGCGGTACTGACAGACGAAAACACTGAACGGTATTGCTATCCGCAGGTCCGGAAAACTCTCAATGCTCATCACAATATCCTGATCCGCAGTGGCGAAGAGCAAAAGAGTATCGCCACGTGTGAAAGCATCTGGTCAGAAATGACGGAGCAGGGCCTGGATCGCCACGCCGTAATGATTGTAGTGGGCGGCGGAGTATTGGGCGACATGGGAGGTTTTTGCGCTGCCACCTATAAAAGGGGTATCGACTTTATCCTGATTCCAACAACGTTATTATCACAGGTGGATGCCAGTATTGGGGGCAAGCTGGGGATAGACTTTAAGCATTTCAAAAACCACATTGGGGTCTTTCAAACTCCAGTTCTTACGCTGCTCCATGCGGGATTCCTCGATACTCTGCCCGAATCAGAAAAACGTTCGGGTTTTGCTGAGGTCATTAAGCATGCGCTGATCGCTGACCTTGCCATGTGGGAAGAAATCAGGAAAAAATCCCTTCAAAACCAGTCATGGGATGTGCTCCTCAAACATTCGGTGAACATTAAACTAAAGGTGGTCACGGAGGATCCCTACGAGAAAGGTCTTCGCAAAACATTGAACGCGGGTCATACAATCGGGCATGCACTGGAAACCTTTTTGCTGAATGCGAACAGAAAAATCCTTCATGGGGAGGCAGTTGCCGCGGGATTGGTGTGTGAAGGATTTTTGGCGAAAGAAAAAGGTTTGTTAAGCCAGGAAGCTTTTGAAGGCATTCTTAAATATATTAAGAACCTTTTCGGTAAAGTCAGTTTTGCACAGGAGGAAGAAGCGGAAATTGTGGCCTTAACAAGGCAGGATAAAAAAAATAGGGAAAATAAGGTCTTGTGCGTTCTCCTGGAGGGAATAGGGAAAGCGCGCTGGGATTGCGAGATTAGACCGGAAGAAGTAAAAGAAGCTCTGTCATTTTACCGTTCAGCTTAAAAATAAAAAGATTCCGTTTCATCGTAGACGGGTTTTTCAGCCTGAATGGTTTTTTTAATGCTGGCCGTCCCTTTAGAAATGAATTTTTTCGTTTTTTCCTTCCGGGTTCCTGTTAACAACCACGCTGCTAACAAGGCTCCGGAGGCTAAGCCGATACCGATCGCGAATGTACTGGATTTACTCATACTACTAATTAACTTAATTTTTTGCTTAAATGTTGCAGTTCCTGGGAAAAAATGTTTTGCAACCTCGTAATTTTCCCACATAAATTTTAAAGTACTTTGAATACGATCTCTGTTAAACAAAAATCTGCACTGTCAGGCTGCGCAGAAAACCTTCCGGCATCCAAAAGTATCAGCAATCGGGTGCTAATACTAGATGCGCTTTCGGGTAGTACATCCACGCTTCATAACCTTTCAGATGCCAATGACACACAGCTCATGTTGCGTCTGATCCAATCACAAAATCCAGTGATCGATGTTGAAGACGCCGGAACCACCATGCGTTTTTTAACAGCCTATTTCAGTGTGACAAACCAGAATAAAATTATCACGGGTAGCCATCGCATGAAGGAACGACCTATCGGAATTCTTGTGAATGCCTTACGTGCGTTAGGTGCAATAATAGAGTATCAGGAAGAGGATGGGTTTCCCCCGTTGCATACGCATAATTTTGTCGCGCAAAAAACAAACTTAATCCGGATCAGAGGCGATGTCAGCAGCCAGTTCATCTCCGCTTTAATGATGGTAGCGCCAACGCTCAACGAAGGCCTCACCCTAATCCTGGAAGGAAAAGTAGGTAGTCGGCCTTATATTGAAATGACAGCATCTTTGATGGACCATTTCGGCGTGAAATGCGAGATACTGGAAAATGAAATTCATATTCCACACCATCCTTACGGGCCTGCGGAATATACCGTTGAATCAGACTGGTCAGCAGCCAGTTATTGGTTTTCTTTTGCAGCGCTTTCCAGCAGGGCCGAAATTTTTTTACCGAGATTATTACTGGATTCCCTTCAGGGAGACAGTGCTATCATGAAAATTATGGAATCATTAGGCGTTCAAAGTACAATGAAAGGATCCCTGATGAAATTATCCCGTATCAACGCAAAAAAATCTTTGTCGTGGGACTTTACGCATTGCCCCGACCTGGCCCAAACCGTTGCCGTAGTCTGCGCGGCGAAAGGAATTGAGGGTGAGTTTACCGGCCTCGAGAGTCTGCGAATCAAAGAAACTGACCGCATTGCTGCCCTTCAGACCGAATTAAGAAAGATTGGCGGGGATCTGATAGAAGAAGACCATCGATGGAAATTAATTCCGAGCAGCCAACTTCCAGTAAATGCCTCTTTTGATACCTACAAAGATCACCGCATGGCAATGGCTTTCGCACCCCTCGCCACATTAATGAACATACAGATTGAAAATCCAATGGTGGTTAAAAAATCCTATCCAAAATTCTGGGATGACATGAAGCTCATGGGATTCCTGTCCAGCGAAGGATAATGTACAGGACTAGTTAATATGATGGGTTTTATGGATTGGCTCTCGAAAAAAAACGCGCAGAGTACAAAGAGAAAAAGACCCTCTCTAAAAACTCAGAGACCCTGCGCGTGTACTTTGAATCAACCT
>JAYSOP010000380.1:0-6212 GCA_043722905.1 Chryseolinea sp. | reverse complement strand
AGGCATGATCTGGATAAGGAAACCACCAGGCCAATGTCAAATTATTCGTACGTTCAGCAAGGTTGGAATTTATTAATTCGGAAAGAGCGCCTCATAAGGCCGTCCCCTCCGGGACTTGATTTTGGAATTCCGTTTTTCTACCATAAGGTCGTCCCTAATGGGACTTTAATGAGGCGGGGCTGAAAAGCAAATAAATGCGCAAAAGTACGGGCGTAAAATGACGGTGAATATCTTTTCCGGAAAGTGAACAATTGCATTGTCGTCAACTGTCAACTTTTTCCTCCGGGGCTTCGGTTTCCGTCAGGATTTCAGGAGCGTGTTTGCGTATCAGATCATACCATTTAACGAGTTTTTTAATGTCGGAAGTATAAACGCGGTTTTCGTCGTATTCCGGAAGAATCGATTTCATGAAGGATTTCAGTTCATCCGCATCAGAATTGGCGTCAACCCCAGGGTCATCTCCAAAATCTTTATGCACTTTTTTTAATATATCCTGAAGGGGAACGTTGCCTTCTTTCGTGGTGGTGTATATAGAGATTTCGTTGAGTAGTGACAATCGATGACTCGCTGTTGCCACCATTTTGGTTTTTGACTCATCCAGAGATTCCAGGATGACTCCCGATTTGGTCGGAGTAATTACTTTGAATAAGCCGCCCTTTCCAGCGACAGTTGCTATTTCTGCTATGGTCATAATTTTTTATTAGCCGACAAAAATAAACAATTTTAGGGCTGTTGCGCCAATGCTTTTTCGATAAATGAAAGAACATCTTCCTTGCCGCTTTTCGTTACGGCTGAGGTGAGCATAATAACCGGTAATTCCTCCCACGTAGTTAACAGTGTAGAACGGTAAACACGCATGTTTTTGTTCAATTGATTTTTTGTCAGCTTATCCGTTTTTGTGAAAATGATGCATAACGGCACTTCTTTCTCCCCCGTCCATTGAATAAACTGAAGATCAATTTTCTGAGGTTCTAATCGCGCGTCAAGAAGGATAAAAAGACAATTGAGATTTTCGCGTTTTAAAACATAGTTTTCTATGATCTGTCCGAATCCCTCACGCTTTTCCTTGCTTACACTAGCGTATCCGTAGCCTGGCAGGTCGACCATATACCATTTTGTATTGATAATAAAGTGGTTGATCGTCTGAGTTTTTCCAGGTTTATTAGAAGTTTTGGCTAATTTTTTCTGATTAGCCAGCATATTCAGCAGCGAAGATTTTCCCACATTTGACCGGCCAATAAATGCAAATTCAGGTTTGTCTGGTGGAGGGCATTTTTTTACATCGGCTACGCTGGATACAAACTCAGCCTGTTTTATCTCCATAAATCAAATATTCTTAAAGTAAAGATTTAATGCCAAAATACTAATAATGTAAGATTGCGCTACGTTAAGCGTTATTTAATTGTAGGCAAATCAGTCATTTTACCTATATTAGCATCAGTTGTAAGATTTTTTCTTCCTCACTATAAAAGCTTTTTAAGCGATGTCCAGTATCCGTTGCGTACTGATTTTTTTGACTTTAATCTCGCTTTCAGTTTCTGTATTCAGTCAGCAAGACCCAAAGCAAACTGCGCGTGATTATATGCAGGTTGCTGAAGAAATGATTACAGGCACGCAAGCCATGGATGATGCGCGTGGCTTAATGGTCCTGGCCGCTGATCTCGATACTACTTTTCTCAAAGCTAACTATGAAGCAGGATACCTCCACCTGTTAACCATCGGAAAAGAACTCGGTGTAAAATATTTTTTACGGGTTTACCGGCAGAACCCCTTTTACCGTTTCGACCTTGAATACTGGATCGGAAAGAGTTATCAGTTCGGTCTCGACTTCGATAACGCAAATCTCTTTTATAACAGGTATAAAAATAAACTCGCGAGCAAATCCTCTTACCAGGGTAAGGATAAAGTCCCTATGGAAACGGTGGATAAAAGCATTGTCGAGTGCATGAATGGAAAAGCGTTTGTTGCCGCTCCTGGAAATTTTTCCATTGTGAATATTGGTCGTGAGATTAATTCAGAGTTTGAGGATTATGGGCCGGTGTTAAATGAAGGGGAAAATGAAATCATTTTTACCACACGGCGCAGGGATAATAACCTGAATCAGAATGTGGCTGATGATAACAAACCTTTTGAAGATATTTTTATCGCGCGAAAAAACAATGGAGTATGGAGTTATGCAACCAATATTGGCGAGCGCATAAATACTCCCTTTCACGATTCTAACCTTGCGTTGTCTGCCGACGGGAAAACGCTTTATATTTTGAAAGATGAAGGAGGGGGCGATATCTATTATTGTGACCGGTTAACGAATGGTAACTGGGGTCCCCCAGTACCTCTGCCCGGAATAATTAACTCCAGTTACGAAGAAAAATCGATCACCATATCCAAGGACGGTAAGACTTTGTATTTTTCCAGTAACCGTCCCGGTGGACTGGGAGGCACCGATCTTTATAAGGCTACCAAAGATGCCAAGGGTGAATGGTCTAACGTGAAAAACCTCGGCCCAAAAATAAATTCCGAATTTGATGAAGAAGGCCCTTTCATAGACTACGATATGATGACTCTTTACTTTAGTAGTAAAGGCCATAAAAATATGGGTAGCTATGATATTTATAAGTCTGTTTACAATGCTAAGAACAATGTCTGGACTGAACCTGAAAATTTAGGGTATCCGATCAATACTCCTGATGACGATATATTTTATATTACCTCGTCAGATGGAAAAAGAGCCTACTATTCCTCTGTTCGGGAGGACGGTTTGGGATACACGGATATTTATCTGATCACCACGCCTGAGGGAATGAAGGATATTGAACCGGTGGTGGAGAAAAAAGATCCGGTCGCTCAAAATGTGGTCGAACCTAAGAAAGTAGTTCTGCCGTTAAGATATCTGGTCAACATTGTTGATGCGCAAAGCAAGGCCCCCCTTGCAGTAAAAGTAAGGTTACAGGGTTTAAATGATAATGTGATTGTCTCCTCCATTCCTGTTTCTCCCGGGTTATATGAATTTAAAATTACGCATCCGTCGGCCAAAGATTACCGGTTGTCCATTGAAAAAGAAGGCTATGTTTTCCTGAATGAAAATGTAAAGATTCAGGGTGCTTCCGGAAATGAACAATCTTTAAATCGCACCGTACAACTGCGCAAACTTTCTGTCGGGGCGATTTCCGTTCTTAGAAATATTTACTTCGACTATGATCGTGCTACTTTCACCACGGAATCCTATAGTGATTTAAATAAACTTGAAGCTATGTTACGCCAAAATTCCGTTCTCAAAGTCGAGATCTCGGGCCACACGGATAACTACGGGCACTGGAAATATAACACCACACTCTCCCAAAAACGGGCAGAAGCGGTGAAGGATTACCTGACCAAAAAGGGCATTGATTCCCGTCGCGTCAAGGCCATGGGTTACGGTGAAAGCAAGCCATTGGCCACCAATGATGATGAAGACGAAGGCCGCGAATTGAACCGGCGGGTCGAGTTTAAGGTACTTCCCAACTAATTTCTTTGTTATTCCTAAACACCCTACCTTCGGGCCTGTTTTAGAGTAAAATTCTGGAATGACCGTTTTACCTTACAAGGCTGAAAAATCAGGAAAAAAAGAGCAGGTAGCGAAGATGTTTAATAACATCAGTCACCGATATGATTTCCTGAATCATCTCTTAAGTCTGGGCATTGACAAAGTATGGCGAAAAAAGGCCATCCGCTTCCTGAAGCCGCTTAACCCTCAAACTTTATTGGACGTGGCAACCGGTACAGGTGATTTTGCGATTCAGGCCCTTGCCCTACATCCCCAAAAGATTATTGGAATTGATATTTCAGAGGGAATGCTCGCCATGGGAAGGCGCAAGATTAAAAACCTGGCACTAACCCATAAAATTGAATTATGCAGCGGGGATTCGGAAAACCTCCAGTTTGAGAACAATAAATTTGACGCGGTCACGGTTGGATTTGGTGTGAGGAATTTTGAGAATCTGGAGAAGGGATTGTCCGAAATATTGCGCGTAATGAGACCCGGGGGGATGTTGGTGGTTTTGGAATTTTCACGGCCTCGAACATTTCCCATGCGCCAGGTTTATAATTTCTATTTTAAAAACATATTACCAGGTTTAGGTCGTTTAATTTCTAGTGATAAGTCAGCGTATACCTATTTGCCGGAATCGGTTGAGGCATTCCCTGACGGTACGGATTTTGAAAATATCCTAAGGAAAGTTGGATTTAAAGAAACTACATGCACACCGCTAACATTTGGAATAAGTTCTATTTATACGGCCTTAAGATAATTCTGGGGTTGGTCATTCTTTTTAGTACAGTATTAGAAGGATTCTCCCAAAAGCAACAACGATGGGTGAACAAAAATAACCCTAACTACGATGAAAGGAAACTTTCGTATGGCTTCCTCATTGGGCTTCACAGCACCGCATATCAAATCAAATATGCCGATCGTTTTGTTACCAATGATTTTGATACGGTTTATTCCATTGAGCCAGGATGGTCCGCGGGCTTTTCTTTAGGATTTATTGTTAATTACAGGATTACGGATTTGCTGGATTTCAGGATGACGCCGAAAGTGGCTTTCTATGAGCATACGTTGCGATATTCGTATACCGATGAAACCAGGACGGAGGAGAAACTCGTGGAAACGACTATGGTGGAACTCCCATTCTTATTAAAATACAAATCCGAAAGAAGGGGCAATATTCGAATGTATATGATCGGGGGTGTCAAACCCGGACTTGAAGCATCGGGAAAGAAAGCTCAGGAAAACGCTTCGAATAGTGTTGGTATAAAAGGGATGAATTTGAGTCTTGAGGCTGGCTTCGGTTTTGATTTGTATTACCCGTTGTTTAAATTTTCACCCGAACTAAGGTTTTCCAGGGGCATTGTCAATATATTGGAGAATACCACCAATAAATATGGTCAGCCACTTGAACGGCTGAACACGAACACCATTACCCTTTACCTGCTTTTCCAATAAAATGTACCAAAGAACTGTTTTGATTACTGGTGCCACTTCAGGTATCGGCGAATCTACCGCAAGGTTGCTGGCGAAAAATAATTACCACCTGATTCTTTGCGGAAGAAGGCTGGATAAACTGGAGAAACTTAAATCCGAACTGATTAAGACAACGCAGGTCACTACGCTGTCTTTTGATGTCAGAGATAAAGTTTCTGTCAAAAAAGAGCTGCAATCATTGACAGGACCATGGGCTAAAATTGATGTTCTGATTAATAATGCGGGTAACGCACACGGCCTTGATCCTATTCAATCCGGTAGTATTGAGGACTGGGATGCGATGATGGATATTAACGTGAAGGGTTTGTTATATGTTTCCCGCGAAGTAATTCCGGCTATGACCAAACAAAAATCCGGGCACATTATCAATATAGGCTCCGTTGCGGGAAAAGAAGTTTATCCAAATGGAAATGTTTACTGCGCTAGTAAATTTGCTGTTGATGCGCTGACCAAAGGAATACGAATGGATTTAAATTCATTTGGAATTAAAGTTACCTCCATAAACCCTGGGTTGGTCGAAACAGAATTTGCATTGGTTCGATTCAAAGGGGATACTGAAAAAGCAGCCTCTGTTTACAAGGGAATAAAACCCCTGACCGGTCCCGACATTGCTGATATTATTTTATATGTACTTTCCGCTCCTCCTCATGTTGTGCTAGCGGATATTACTGTTTATCCCACTGCCCAGGCGAGTGCCACGGTGGTTCACAGGCAATAAGAAAAGCTAAAAGCAAAAAGTAAAAAGCTTAAAGCATTAGGTCTGATCGTCACCATTTCCAAACCCTTAATTTGACAGCTTATTCTTAGGAATATTTTACTTTTCCCATTGACCACGTACACGAAAGCCTCTGCTTCGGATCATCTTTCGCCCTTTCAGTTTTTGACGCGAATTTGATTTCTCCCCGGCAAACAGTGATTGACCATTGACAACCATTGACCACTGACTAATGCCTGATGCCTATTGCCTATCGACTACCGTTTGAACCCGAGAGCGCTTCCGCCGCAATAGCTTGCCGCGTCATCAAACGTATATTTAATATAGTAAATGCCTGTTTTGTTGCAAGGGTAGGCGATGGCTGCAATGTATTGATCGTCAACTTTACTACTAGCCACTTTTCTGCGCTCAGCATCTTCCAGCGTTACGATGATTCCATCGGCGTCCTGATTAGGTGCGCAAATGTTGATCATATAT
>JAYSOP010000379.1:0-3818 GCA_043722905.1 Chryseolinea sp. | reverse complement strand
GCCAACACCCTGATCTTCCCAAATCTCGCGTCGGGAAATATCGCCTATAAACTGTTGATGGAGATTGGTGGAGCGGAAGCCATCGGCCCAATCTTATTGGGGATGAAAAAACCGGTTCACATCCTGCAACTCGGAAGTTCAATCCGTGAGATTGTAAATATGGCTGCTATCGCTGTTGTGGATGCCCAATTACATGACCAGAATGATCATTTGTAATGATTTGACACCACGTCACGAAGGGAATAACAGGATCGCGCATTCCATGGGATTATTCTACTTATTTTTCGGAACACCTTATTAAAAGGGATTAATTTTCATAAAAAATCCAAGCCGTAGTGAGGGCATTGCTTTAACCTCATGGTGTCTTTGCCGAGTGCAACAAACCATGGAAGGCGCTATGTCAGGCAGAAAAAAACCAACATAAAAAATGATCGCATTTTTAAAAGGCAGACTTGTCCATAAGGACCCCACTTTCGTCGTTATAGAGGTAAATGGTGTGGGCTATCATGTTATTATTTCTCTGGCTACCTACGCGGATATCAAAGACCAGGAGAATATAATACTTTTCACACATTTAGCCATCCGGGAAGATGCCCATATTCTTTTTGGATTCAGCAAGGAGATTGAAAAGAAATTGTTTCAACAGTTGATATCGGTCAATGGTGTGGGACCGAGTACCGCTATCGTGATGTTATCTTACATGAACAGTGCGGAATTAAAATTGGCTATTGTTCAGGAGAATGCTGCGGCGCTGCAATCCATTAAAGGTATTGGGGGAAAAACGGCACAACGCGTTATTATTGAATTAAAAGATAAGCTGAAAAAAGAAAGCTGGGATGAAACACAGCCTCAGGTTTCGCTTGGGTCACACAATATTTTGCGAAAAGAGGCGTTATCTGCCTTGCTCACACTTGGACTTCCTAAAGCGGCGGCCGAGAAAAGCGTAGATACTGTCCTGAAAAGATCAGGAAATACCATTACTTTAGAAGATTTAGTTAAGCAAGCACTTCAGAGTGCCTAACGGACATATCTCCTTAGTTTTTGGCATTGTTCTTCATCCTGAGATTTGTGCGGGCGTAATAAAAAGCAATCCGCAAGAGTTGGTGAAAGCGTAATGTAGGAGAAATGAAAGGGAAATTGTTGATGGGCCGCAGTGCGGATTTAAAATTGGGTGAATAGTTTGTCAGAACGTTATCTACTGATCAATTTGCACCTCGGCCAATCCGTAAATTTGATAATTAATTTTGGCGCTGGTTACCCCTAAGAATTACTCTATTTTAGCGATCAGCCTGCCTTTGGTATGGCTCGGCCTGCTTTTTTCGCCTGCTGTCTACTCTCAGCGTCAGGATACAACACGTGTTATTCCACAAGACACTACCCGGAACAAAACTTACGAGCCTACCCGAAGACCGACTTTTACACCTACCGACCGATATGGGGATCCCTTTTCAAACACCACTTCCGAATCACCATTGTTTTTGAAAGACCCTAATGAGCTGAAGCTGGATGTAGAAATTGATACTTCCCTGAACTACACTATTTATGAAAAAATCGGGGAGCTTAATTACAGGCCAACGACCAGTATGTCGTTTGAAGAATTTAAAAAGTATCAGGATCGTCAGATATTAAAAAGTTACTGGCAAAACCGTTCTCGAGCCATGGATGGGGAGAGCGCAGTAAGCGGCAGGGGCTTTACACCAAAGATATTCATCAGCCCTATTCTCGATAGAATTTTTGGCGGGAGCTATGTGGAACTCGTACCTCGCGGATTCGTAACGCTGGATTTTGGAGGCTCTTTTCAAAAGATCAATAACCCTTCCATTCCCGCCCGTCAACAGCGCAACGGTGGTTTTGAATTTGATCAGCAGATCAATATGAGTGTAGTCGGCAAAGTGGGAGAAAAGCTTGCGGTCACGGCAAACTTTGATAACAACAACTCGTTCGACTTTCAGAACAACATGAAAGTGGAGTACACCGGATACAAAGAAGATATCCTCCAAAA
Organism: Chryseolinea sp.; assembly: GCA_043722905.1. Classification (GTDB taxonomy): domain Bacteria; phylum Bacteroidota; class Bacteroidia; order Cytophagales; family Cyclobacteriaceae; genus Chryseosolibacter. The sequence continues at coordinate 1,816 of JAYSOP010000379.1, read as the reverse complement.
ACTCGAAATCGGAAATGTCAGCCTGCCCTTGAATAATACATTGATACAAGGCGCACAAAATCTTTTTGGAATAAAAGCCCAGATGCAGTTTGGCAGATTGAATGTGACAACCATTGCCTCTACTCAGCGCGGTAAAGTTGCTTCCATTGAAATTCCCGGTGGTAACAATGGGCAGGGAAGACCCTTCGAAATTGTGGCTTCTAATTACGATGAGAATCGCCATTTTTTTCTGGGACATTATTTCAGAGATAATTACAGAAGGTGGATTCAGAACCTCCCCCAGGTAACTTCGGGTGTCAATATTACCCGTGTGGAAGTGTATATCCTTAACCGGAATAATGATACCCAAACCTTGCGCAATGTAGTAGGGCTGATGGATCTTGGTGAGGGGAGAAGAATATACAACAGCGCTGTGCAATCGGCAGGTGCAGGGCGGGCAAACAGCAACGAAGCCAATAACCTGTACGCCGCCGTCTCGGATTTCAATAGAAACCCGGATGAAATAAATGCTACGCTGGAAAATTATTTTGCGGGAGAAAATAATAACGGAACAGACTTTGAAAAAATTACCGGCGCGCGTCGTTTAAGCCCCACAGAATTTACTTTCCAGCAACAACTCGGATATATTACGCTTACGCGAAAATTACAAAATGATGAGGCCATTGCAGTAGCCTATGAATATACCGCGGGCGGAAGGTCCTATAAAGTAGGAGAGCTCTCAGAAGATTATGGAACCCTGGAAGATGAAGAAGTTGTTTTTCTAAAACTCCTCCGCCCGCGAAAAGTCAGTATCCGGAATGAAAGTAACCGTATAATTCCTACATGGGATCTGATGATGAAAAATATTTACTCGCTTAATGTCAATCAGTTGTCGCGTGAAGGGTTTCAATTGAGGGTAATTTACCGCGATGACCGAACGGGTATTGACAATCCTCAGTTTCAGGAGGGAAGCGGTACTTTGCGTGAGCGGCAACTCATTGAGATCTTCGGCCTGGATAAACTCAATCCGGTGAATGACCCACAGCGTGATGGCAACTTTGATTTTGTTGATGGTATTACGATCAATACCCAAACGGGTCTGATCATTTTCCCTTATCTCGAGCCTTTCAGTGAGGCGCTGCGTGAAGCCTTTAAGAATCAACCAAACCAGGATGTCCTCCTTCAAAAATACACGTACGATACATTGTATAGTACCACCAAGGCGGACGCTGAATTATTCGCCACTAAAAATAAATTCTTCATCGTTGGTCAATACAATGCGGGTTCTGCGAGAGAGATCCTTATCCCTGGTTTTGGGATTTCTCAGGGATCTGTCAAGATATTTGCGGGCGGAATGCCTTTACAGGAAGGCACGGATTATACCGTGGATTATACCTTTGGAAAAGTTATCATCAACAACGAGAGTATCTTGAGTTCTGGGAAAAATATCAGTGTACAATACGAACAGTCTGACCCTTTTGCTTTTCAAACGCGTAGCCTGGTCGGTACGCGTTTTGACTATTCAGTAAGTGAGGATGTAAACTTTGGATCTACCTTATTGTATTACAATGAGCGACCCCTGGTGAGCCGCAACCAGATCGGTACAGAACCCGCCAGGAATCTTCAATACGGATTTGATTTTAATGTTAGGAAAGACAGCCGTTTGCTGACCAAACTTGTGGATGCCATTCCCATTCTGCAGACTAAAGAAACCTCATCTATTAATTTTACCGGAGAATTTGCCCAGCTTCTTCCGGGAACATCGAATATTATTGACGGCGAAGGTACGGCCTACGTGGATGATTTCGAAAATACAGCGACGCCCTATTCGCTGATG